>VBOM01000259.1 GCA_005877535.1 Nitrospirota bacterium
TCGCTTCTTCGCGCCCTGCGACGTACGTGAAACTGTACGCCTCGGGTGCTCAGTCGCTCGGGCCTTGCTGGAACCTATTTTGATCATCCTGCAGGGTCCAGCTCTGGCTACCAACTATCACTTATAACCCTATGCACTTCCTTAGATGCCCATGATACCGCACAAGTCAATGGGATGCCAGGCGCGAGGCTTCTACGTACCGAGAGAAATTAGAGCCATTCAAACCTGGCTTCCTGGCGACGCAGTAAGCAAATGAGTTGAGGTCCTTGAAATACAGATACCATGCGATTTCATCATCACCATCAGGAAGAGTGCGGGCTAGGGCACCACTCTGGTGCTCCGGCGGCGCTCGACCAACGCCTGCAGCTGTGCGCGCATTTCGTCAGCCGGCAACCGCATCCGTTCCCCATGCCCGGCCAGCACCCATTCGAAGCGGTAGTCGAGGAGTTTCTGGATGGAGTCCACCAGTACACGCTTCCTCCAGACCAACCGGCTCGGAGCACCAAGCATCTGCTGCGCGGAATCCCACCAGAGATGATCCCCCGTGAAGAGGAACCGGTTTTTGTAGAGAAGAGCCATGCTGCCTGCCGTGTGGCCCGGCACAGGAATGATCTGAAACTGCGGCATGACTTGTATCGTGTCAGTCCCCTCAATGATCCATTCCGCACCCGGAACCGCTTCGACATCCGCCCGATGAATCATCCGTTTCGCGCCGAAGTGCGCGGCATACTTCTCTGCATCGGCCACATCGTCTTTATGCGTGAGGAAGATGTACGCGATGCCGCCCTTTTGTTCGAAGGCCTCGACGAGATGTTTGAGATAGCGCGGTGAATCGACAAGCCAGTTACCGTCCGGATATTCGATGAAGAAGCTATTCGCACCGAACGACTTCTCCGAATTAAAGCCGCAGTAAGACACCTCGTCTTCAAGTTGGAGCGGAAAGCTCGCCATGGCTTCTTTCATCCGCAACTTGTCGCTGTGTTCGGTGCCGATCGAGCCGACCGGGCAGGCGAGGAGCGCTTGATAAGCCTGCTGAATATGCCCATCGTTAGTCGGCTGTTGGGTGACCGCGGAAAAATTACCAACTTCCTCGAAACTCATCGGCGCCAACTGCCGGCAGGTATCGCAGTTGATGCAGGTCGCATCGACAAAAAAGTTGCCGGAAACATTGGAGTCGAGTCGTTTTTTCTCATCGGCCATTGTGCAACCTTTATGCGTTGATGCCTAACAGGATGCTGAAAAAGTCTGCCAGCACAAGAAGGTTGAGGTTCAGGCTAAGGTTGAGATAAAGAAAGTCCAGTCTTCGCTCAACCTTAACCTCGACCTTAACCTCCTAGCAGGCTGCGGAGAAACTCTTCAGCACGTTTGGGATAACAGGGGCACACCTCGCAGGATGCTCAAAAAGGCCGTCCAGCAAGGCCACAGCGAGCGAAGAGGCGAGGAGGTACGTACCGCACTTCGTGTGGGCCGTTCGCCCTTGCACTGTGTCTTGGCGAACGGAAAAGCACTTCCAGTGTTTCCGACCTCCTCGAATCTTCGCCGTTCTATGATCGCCTCGTCGTCGAGCTTCCGAACGATGGCGCCTGTCGGCACGGTACCATCGAGCGTCCTGGCAGCCAGATCGCGAAGCGCCGCAACCTTGGCTTGTGAAAAGCCAGCGCCACGAATCGCCTGTTCGTTCATCGAGAGGAGATCGTCTGGTTGAGGGAACCGTCCTGTCGGAAACAAGGCCACGAACCGGCGCAAAATACTCTCCGCCGCTTTCTTGTGCAGTTGTTGATAGGCAATCGCTCGTGCTAACGATTCAAATGGCGACCGGCGCATCCGCGGCGTCAAGCTGTAGGGTCCGATGTCCCGGATTAATCGCTTCATGACCGGATCCGTCTTGGACAGATGCCTGATTTCTGGTGTCTGTCGATCCATCTGAGAACCCATACGCCGCCCTAAGATTTTTCCTGGGTCAGAATGGCATCGGCCTCGATCTCGACCAACATATCCGGATCGATCAGCCGTTTGACCTCCACCATCGTCGTCGCAGGCCTGATAGTCCCGAACACTTCGCCATGGGCCCGGCCGATGTCCTCCCATTGATCAATGTCCGCCACGTACACGCGAGTTCGGACCACATCGGCAAGCGAGGCGCCAGCCTGTTGGAGCGCCGCTTCAATCTTCTTCAATGTCTGAATCGTCTGTGCATAGGGATCACCCTTGCCAACGATGCCTGATGCCGTCATGGCCGTCGAGCCAGATACGTATATAGAGGTACCGACTCGTACCGCTCTCGAGTACCCAAGCTTGCCCTCCCAAGGACCACCAGTGGAAATATTCTGCCGCCCCATTTGTTCCCTCCTACAGGCTGCGAAAAAACTCGGTTTACACACAATATACTATTGGAATCTTCCATATTGGCGCCGATGACAACAAAGCCGCAGGATGCTCAAAAAGGCCGTCCAGCAAGGCCGCAGCGAGCGAAGAGGCGAGGCGTAAGCTTCGGTACGTTGAGCCTCTGAGCGACGCGAGAACGACGCTGGCGGACTTTTTCAGCATCCTGCTACATGACAATGCCACCGCCGGCATGAATATTTTGGTCCGTCAACCACCGCGCCTCTTCACTGACGACGAACGCCACCACATCGGCAATGTCTTTGGGTGCGCCAAGCCGCTTCAACGGCGACATCTGTAAGCCGATCTGGCGGAACTGGTCTGTCATCATGCCCGTCTCTGTAAAACCTGGCGAGACAGTATTGACGGTAATGCCCCGTGGAGCAAGTTCCTACGCCAGTCCTTTCGTGTACTGTTCCAGTGCGCCTTCGCTGCCAAGATAGGCCGTCGCACCGGGAAAACTCAAATGAGTTCCATCGGTCGAAATGTTCACGATGCGGCCCCCCTCTTTGAGTAAATTGGCCGCTTCCTGCATGGCGAAGTAGGGACCCTTGGCGTTCAAGGCAATGACCTGATCGAAATCAGCCTCGGTTGTCTCCAGGAGTGGCTTAGGCATAAACCGCCCTGCATTGTTGACGAGGATGTCGAGCCGGCCAAATTGCTTCACCGTCTCGATCACAAGGCGGCGCGCATCGGCCACCTGGCTCATGTCGGCCTGGACAGCTACTGCTTTGCCGCCTTTGGCTTGAATGTCCGTGACGGCCTGCTTGACCTTCTCATCGCTTTGATTGTAGTTCACCACGACAATGGCGCCATCTTCGGCCAATCGCTCCGCGATCGCTCGGCCGATTCCATTGGAGGCCCCAGTCACAATAGCCATTTTTCCGCTCAACGACACCATCTGTTTGACTCCTGCATGACACTGTTACCGCAGGGGCTCTCCCCATTGTCCAGAATACGTCCACTCTGAAATAGGCCGACGGCTTCGTGGCTGCAGTTCTCGTTCGCGTAGCCGGTCGGGAAGGGAAGCGAGGTCCCCCGGATAGCCCACCGCGATCATCGCAACCGGCTCGTAGCCAGACGGGATCTTGAGGTCGGTGCGCGCCTTCTCCACGTCGAAGCCCGCCATCTGATGCGCCGCAAGTCCGAGCGCGGCTGCTTGGAGCACCAGATTCTCGACCGCCATACCGGTGTCGTGAAAGGCATGCCGATTCGGTTTGGAATCATCCTCAAAGTTCAGGCTCGCCACGGACAGAATCAGGACCGGCGCGCGGTTGGCCCATGTGCGATTGCCTTCTACCAGACAAGCGAGGAGCCGGTTCCACTCGGTCTCATGGTCCTTATTCGCGACGATGAACCGCCACGGCTGCTCGTTGTAGGAGGATGGCGCCCACCGCGCCGCTTCGAAGAGACTCCGCAGCTTCTCCTGCTCGATAGGTCGATCATCAAAGGCGCGTGGACTCCAACGCTGACGCAACAAGTCATGGATCGGGTACTGCGTGTCAGCCGGTTTTTCCATCATCGTCTCTCACGCCTGGCCTTTCTCTCGTCGAAGTTCATACTCTGCCCGCAGCCAATCCTCTTCGGCATGGCCGTCTGAACCGCCGCGTTCGAGGAAAATCTGGTAGGCCCGCCGCTCGATCTCACGCTGCGATGGCCCTCGAGATGCGGATGTTCCTTTCCCGAATATGATGCGCTTTATTCGCGGTGTGTCCTCTTTCTGTGTCATGCGTTCCGGCATGGGTACCTCCTTCGTGAAGGTCGTGAAACGACCGTCGGTGGGAACTTCCTGCCCTGCATCACCTCATCCCCGGCCTCCTGGTGTCACAGACGAACCTGGGCGCTCGCGACCCGCTTCGTCCGACGACCATCCGCCACCCAGCGCCTTGTAGAGCTGGACGATCGACACCAGATGGAGGCGACGGGTGGCGGCGAGTGACAATTCCGCGTCGAAGAGACTCCTTTGTGCAATGAGGACATCCAAATAGTTCGCGAGCCCGCCTTTGTAGCGCAGATTGGCGAGGTGCAAGGCCGACCGCAGAGCATTGACCTGCCTCTCCTGTGCGTCGGCCTGCTCACGGGCCGTGCTGACCCCCACCAAAGCGTCTTCAACTTCCCTGAACGCGACGAGGATCGTCTGCTCGTACTGAGCGACGGCCTGGCGGGCTTGGGCTTCGACTGCCTCTTGTTGAAATCCTAAGATCTGCGCATTGAGAAGCGGCCCGACCAAGCTCGGGCCTACCACACCGAATTCCGTCTCGTTGGCCACGAGACGAGACAAATGAGGACTGGCCACGCCGAGAATTCCCGTGATGCTGAGCTTGGGAAACCGGTCTGCCTTGGCCATACCGATCCTGGCTGTGGCTGCCGCTAAGCCTTGCTCCGCCTGCACCACATCGGGTCGCCGCTGGAGTAGTTCGGAGGGAAGGCCAGCCGGTACCACAGGTGGCATCATCTGTTCCGTGAGCGACCGACCCCTGGAGACTCGGCTCGGATTCCTCCCCAGCAGAATGCTTAGCTCGTTCTCTTTCTGAACCATCTGACGTGTCAGCTCTGCGATGCGAGCCGCGGCATTTTCCCGCTCGGCCTCAAACTGATCGACATCCAGCCTGTTGATCACTCCTTGTCGGAGCCGCGCCTGGCCGATTCTCACCGATTCTTCCCATGCCTGCAGTGTGCGCTGGGCGATCTCCAACTGCATGTCGAACTGCCGAAGATCGAAATAGGCCTGGGCCACCCCGCCCACGATTTGCACGATGAGCGCCCGTCGGTTCTCTTCTCGAGCCAATAAGTCACCGAGAGCCGCCTCATTGGATCGGCGGATACGTCCCCAGATATCAATTTCCCAGGCGAGATTCCCCTGCAGATAGTAGTTGAAGGGATTGGGAAACCCGGGAACCAGAAAATTCGATTTCCGGCCGACATGGCACAGGAGATTAACAGTACCGAGAGCGCCGCCAGGGCTAGTAGGCCACGCATATCAATGTTCTCCTTCCACTTGTGACTGAGCCGGTAACGCGCGCGCTTTCCCGGGGCCGTCCATAGGACCTGAACCGGCACCCAGCCGGCTGAGCTTCTTGATCAGTACAAAAAAGAGTGGCACAAAGAAGATGGCCAAGAACGTGGCAGCCAACATGCCGCCGAACACGCCGGTCCCGATTGATCGCCGGCTGGCCGCACCTGCTCCTGTGGCCAGCACCAGCGGCACCACGCCGAGAATGAACGCCATCGAAGTCATGATGATCGGACGGAAGCGAAGCCTGGCGGCTTCGATGGCCGCCTGCGCAGATGACATGCCGGCCTCTTGGCGATGATTGGCAAACTCCACAATCAGGATTGCGTTTTTCGCCGCGAGGCCGATCAGCGTGACCAGCCCAATCTGAAAATAGATGTCACCAATGCATCGAGCACCTGTCCAGAACTGTACCCCGGAGCGGCCGCCCCCAGCACCAAGGCGGTGTTATATCCATTAAAATGTGTCACCGGGTCCGGCCCGCTTGTGTGCTCCGTCGTGACCACCGTGTCGAGCGGAATCATGGATGGTCCCTGTCCGTTCAGGGCGCGCACGTAAATCTTGGAGATGTCCTCTGGTTTGGATCGATACTGCATCTCGGCCTCCGTCTGTACCCGATAGACGCGACCAAATTTGAGGAAATCATTGATGTACAGATTGCCGAAAAAGGCCTGGAGAGTGTCGAAAACCTCGGAAATCGGCACGCCGAGCGCTTTGGCGCGCTCACGGTTCACGTGGGCATAGAGTCGCGGAGAACTCACGCGAAAACTAGTGCCGATCGCGCCGATGGCCGAGTCCTGCCTGGCCTTGGCGAGGAACTCTTGGGCGACAGTCTCGAACTTCCTGAAGTCTCCTCCAGTCGGGTCCTGCAGTTGCAAACTGAAGCCGCCTGTCGCGCCAAGTCCCCTGATCGATGGAGCGTTGAATGCCAGGATGAGCGCCTCGGGGATCTTCGCAAATTCTCCATAGGCTGCCCCGATGATCGCTTTCACATGTTGTTGCGGTCTCTTCCGTTCATCCCACAGATGCAGGGGCAAAAACATCGTGGCCGTATTTGGTCCCCGCGTATTGAACACGAAGTTTAGTCCGGACAATGCGTCCGTCGAATGGATCTCCGGCACCGAACGAAAGTAGTTCTCGACTTTGCTCAACACAACGTCCGTCCGCTGTTTGGACGCTCCGTCAGGAAGCTGGAGCATGGCGATGAAATAGCCCTGGTCTTCCTCCGGCAAGAAGCCCGAAGGGATCGCTCTTAACAGACCGATCACGATGAACAGAAGAGCCCCGAACACCCCTAAGGCCAGCCATGATCGCTTGAGGATAACCCCCACGGTTGTCGTGTAGCGAGTCTGTGTCCAATCGAAGACCTTATTGAAGAGCGCAAAAAAGCCTTTGCGCTGACCCTCGTCCCCCGGCTTCAGGACCAGGGCACAGAGGGCCGGGCTCAGCGTGAGGGCAACCAGCCCGGAAATGACCACGGACATGGCAATCGTGATCGCAAATTGCTTATAGAGCTGGCCCGTGATCCCGCCGAGGAAGCCGACCGGAACGAACACGGCGCAGAGGACGAGCACGATGGCAACGATGGGCCCAGTCACTTCTGCCATGGCCCTCTTGGCAGCATCCTTGGACGAACAACATTCTTCCTTCATGTGGCGCATGACGTTCTCGACCACAATGATCGCGTCATCCACCACGATCCCGATAGCCAGCACCATGCCGAAGAGGGTCAAGGTGTTGATGGAAAACCCGAGGGCCTGCATGCCGGCAAAGGTACCGATGAGGGACACTGGAACCGCCACGCCTGGAATCAAGGTGGTACGCCAGCTTTGGAGAAAGAGATAGACAACCAGGATGACTAAAACCATCGCCGCCCCTAAGGTCTTGACGACCTCCTCAATCGACACCTCGATGAATCTGGTCGTGTCATAAGGAATGTCCCACGACACCCCCGGGGGGAAACTCTTGGCTACCTCCTCCATCTCCTTGCGGACCCGTTTCACCGTGTCGAGGGCATTGGCCCCCGGAGACAGGAAGGTCAGGAGAAAGACGTTAGGCTTCCCATTCCACCGGCCTTCGAGGCTGTAGGATTGGGCCCCCAGTTCGACCTTGGCCACATCCTTCAGCCGAACCATAGAACCGTTCGGAAGGGCCCTCACGATCATCTCCTCGAAGTCCTTTACCTCCGTGAAGCGGCCTTGCGTAATCACCGGAATCGTCAGTTCTGTGCCTTTGGGGGCCGGCTCCCGCCCCACCATGCCGGCCGGAAAGTCCCGATTCTGCTCGCGGACAACATTCGCAATGTCAGTCGTTGTAAGGCTCAGTTGCGCCATCCGGATCGGGTCCAGAATCAACCGCATACTATAGTTCTGCTGTCCAAACACGTAGGCGTCGCCCACGCCTTTGAGCCGTTTGATATTGTCGATCACTCGGAGAATGGCATAGTTGGAGAGAAAGACGGTGTCGTGTCGCGGATCGCTGGAGCTAAGGGCAACGACCGCCAGCAGGTCCGGCGATACTTTCTTCACGCTAATACCTTGGCGGACGACTTCAGGCGGCAACTGCGGTTCTGCCAGCTTTTCGCGGTTCTGAGTCTGAACCTGCGCGATATCCACGTCCGTTCCGATCTCGAACGTGAGCCTGATGGTCATGTGGCCATCGTTGGTGCTCGTAGAGTCGTAGTAAAGGAGATTGTCGATACCGGGTAGCTGCACCTCGATCGTACGTGCCACTGAATCCGCTATCACCTCCGCACTCGCGCCAGGATAGTCGGCCTCGATTTGGACCACCGGCGGCGTAATTTCTGGAAACTGAGCAATGGGGAGGGCCTTAAAGGATACCAGGCCAACCACAACAATGATGATGGAGAGGACCGACGCAAAGATGGGGCGATCAATGAAAAATCGCGGGCTCACTTCTTTTGCTCCGTCTTGGTGTCCGTTGTCTGGTTCACAGGAGCAGTCTCGGCTACCGTATACGGAACCGGTTTGACCGGAACCCCCGGCATGATTCGTTGGAAGCCGTCCACCACCACCACCTCTCCCGCGTGCAGTCCCTCTTCGATGAGCCACTGGTTGCCCTGCCAACTGGTGGCTTGGACATCGCGGATCTCCACCTTGCCGTCGGCCATAACCAGATACAGAACAGGTCCCTTCGGTCCCTGCTGCACCGCTCGTTGGGGCACCAGGATGGCCTCGGTTTTCACCGTGCCTTTGAAGCGAACCGTGACAAACTGTCCCGGAACCAGGATCTGGTCGGGATTGGGGAATGTGACCCGTGCCTGCCTGGATCCCGTCTCGGTGCGCATGCCCACATCGAGTAGGTCCAGGATTCCCTCATGAGGATAGGTCGTGCTGTCCAAAAAGATAATGGTGCCCCGTAGCTGATACACGCCCGGGTGTTGGATCCTCTTCGCAGCAATGTCCCGTCGCCGCTTTAGTAGAAAGCTTTCCGGGGCGCTGACGGTCACATACATGGGATCTATCTGGTGAATGATCGTGAGCAGATCGGTCTGGGCCGAAACCAATCTCCCCTCGTAGACTCGAGTCCGCTCAATCATCCCGTCGATGGGAGCGGTGATAAGGGTGTTATCGAAATCAAACTTCGCCTTGACCAGATCTGCCTTCGCCCCCTCCAGCGCAGCCGCCGCCGCCAGTTCCTCGGCCACTGCATCATCAACGTCCTTCTGACTCACCGCCTGCTCCTCCAGGAGCGGCTTCACGCGACCAAGGTTCTGGTTGGCCTGCACAAGTCGCGCCTCAGCCTGAGCTACTTTCGATTTCGCGCTGAGTAAGGCTGCTTTGAACGGAACCGGATCGATTTGATAGAGACGATCGCCTTTTTTAACAGCACGGCCCTCAGCAAAGGAGCGTTCCTTGATGAGTCCGGTCACCTGTGGGCGGATCTCAACCGGGCGTGATGACTCAGTTTGACCGATGAACTCCGGCTCGTCAGGCACGCTCTGGGTGGTTACGGTCACCACTTCGACTTCCGGGATGCGTTGAGCGGGGGCCGACCCGGCTTCCTTTTTACAGGCCGTTAGACCGGCTATCCCCACACAGATGAGGAGGATTGCCGCAACTCGAAATGTTCGGTTGATTGCAGACATGGAAGTCTTCTCCGTGCGAATGGGCTTACGAATGATGGGTCCTGTCCTTGCCATGAGGGAATGGCGATTCTAACTGTTTGGGACCAAGCCCAACAAGGTCCATGACTAGCGACACCACTACCAGGACCGGGAAATAACGGTCATGAACGCACTCAGCTCCCTTCTTTTTTATCCTTTCGACTTGAGCGAGATGAACCGGCGCGGCCGGCTTTCGTAATCTCTTCCACAATACATCTGGTCAGACAGCCGACCGCGTGGAGCTGCGCGCCTTGCTGCCACATCTGCGTCAAGAGCGCTTTCCCTTTAGCGTCCACGAAAGTCACGCCGGTCAACTCAATCACGGTGCGAGCCTGTTGGCTCACAGCCATCTGACGCCAGCAGGAATGGAGTTCCTCCACCCAAGGACCCCCTAACCGCCCTTCTAGTATGAGTGAAGTGGATTCTGACGCCGCATCTCGCTGTTGGGTAATCTTCAGCATTCCTTGTTCCCCTCGCTCCACAGTTATCAATGGCAAGGGCCGTTCCAGCAACACCAATCGGCGATGACATTTAACCTATTGAAAGAACAATGCGAGATTTACGGGCCTTCAATTCGATGGACTAGCTGACGACGACGTTCTGCCGATATACCGGCACACGCCGAGCCATCGGCAGGAGCAGAAGGGATGGAGCACCGAGTGGTCTGCCCAGACTTCTTTCCTAACACAAACGAAATTGCGTGAAGGCTCAGCTAGATGGCTGGCACTCTATGAAGCGATCGTTGCTCTATCGCTATGGGCGAAGACATCGTGCAGCGCC
>VBOM01000504.1 GCA_005877535.1 Nitrospirota bacterium
CCCCCGCCTTCCCCACCCCCGGTCACGGCAATGTTCACCACTGCTGGCGTGACCTGCTTGACGATCTCTGAAAATCCTTGAGTCAGCCCTGCTGGAACCCCGGCGGCTAAGGCTGTGGATTCATTCGGCAGGACAGCAAACGCGAAGGTACCCATGACTAGACTGAAACCTGCGACAAGGCCTCGGACATTTCCCCCCTTACTCCGCGTGACCATAACAGCATTCCTCCACAGGGTTAATCGACACAACATTATGAGCTGAACGCTCTATTGTACACCATCCGTTCCGAGGGCTTCAAAGACTAATCGTCCCCCTAGGACCCGTACCAAACAGAGCCCGAACGGGAACGTTGCGTATGACCGCGATCAAGTCTCTCTATGCGAGCCACAAAAATCGACAAGGGGATGGAGAGACTAAGTCGATGAAATGAGTTGGAGTGGACAATACAAATGAGCTGGTGACATCTGGGCCGATTGAGTCACCCAAGGAAATGGGCCGTGAGACCGAGCCTAGGCTCTTACCACCAAGACCAGAACTCAACTCGGAGGTAGCGGACAAGTCGACGAGTCATAAGCTCTGCTATGCTGCGCTTGCCGGAGTAGACCTTGGCGTTCCCGGTCATCTGGGATTTCAGTAGCAGGGGGGCATTGTCGATCTTCGTGATGACCCGGATGATCTTCTTCTGGTCGAGTGCCTCATCCGGTCTCACCGCGGCTGGAGCAATGGCCGTTACGGTGCCTTCGAAGCTCTCCGTCGGATAGGAGCGGGCTTTCAGGACCACCGGTTGTCCGACCTGCACGTCGGCGATCTCCTGTTCGGGCACGGCGATCTCCGCCTCGATGGTGCGGAGGTCGTGCACCTCCGCGATAAGGGTGCCCTTACTTACCAGCTGCCCGACCTTTTCTTTCATCCTAGGCGTCGTGATCACGCCAGCGTGAGGACTCACCACACGCATGAGAAGAAGCTGTTCCTCTAGAAGCCGCTGTTGCGCCGTCAGTCTCCCAATCTCGGCCTCGGTTGCCTCGATCTCTTCCTTTCGGCTCCCCGCCAGCAGAACGCTGAGTCTCCCCTGCGCCTCATCCAGTTCCTTCTCGGTGACCGCCAGTTCCTTCTGGAAGTCGGCCAGATCGTCGTAGAGGACCTGGTTGAGCGACGCCTGGGCTTCCTCAGCCTCCCTTCCCCTGACCGTCACCGGCTCTTCGACCTCGTCTAACTCCTTGCGAGCAATGAAGCCCTTTTCATACAACGGCTTGAGCCGCTCGAAGTTCTGTTGTGCGTACTTGAGTCGGTCCTTGCTCTTGTCAACAGTCGCCTCTGCCTGGGCCTGTCGCTCGCCTCGCAGCCTGATGGCTTCGTCGTAGCGTTTGCGGGCCTGCTCTTGTCTGGTTTTGGCTGTGACGAGGACCGTGCGTGCTACCTCGATCTCTTCCGGCCTGGGGCCGACCTTGAGCATACGCAGCTTGGCCCGTTTCCGTCCGAGGAATAAGACCGCCACTATGGCCGCGAGTAGGAGCGCAGATTTTACCGGCCGCTTCCACTTCATCGAGGCGATTCGGGCCGGCGCGGTTCGAAGCCACCCCTTCGCAGTGCCAAGAGATCGTCCTAGCGGTCGGCGAAATATCGCGACGAGCAGGCCAATAAAGAGAAGAAAGCCGGTACCCTGATAGCTCTGGACGAGAGAACTGCCAACCCACCAGGCGATAGACCCAAGCACCCATGCCGAGAAGAGTCCGGCCAAGAGACTGTAGGTCAGATAGATCCTCCGCTCACGAGGCCTTGCCCCTTGCACCGCCTGGGCAGCCCAGCCGGAGCCTGGGAACAGTGCGTGAGCGACCACGGCCTTCAGGTACCGGAAGGACCGGGCGCGCAGGTTGGGGATCTCAAGGGCATCGCTCAGGAGATAGTAGCCGTCCATCTTGATCAGGGGGTTGAGGTCGAAAAAACTTCTGATGCCCGAGATGCCCAGGATGACCAAGGCCACGGCGTGGACCCAATTCCCTGGCTCCGTCAGACGCCAGATCAAGGCGGCCATGGCCCAAATGCAGAGCTCGCAGTAGGCCCCGGCGAAGGTCACCCAGAGCCGGTGCGGTTTTCTGGGGAATATCCAGGCGTCGCTCACGTTGCAGTAGAACGCCGGCTGGAAATAGAGCAGCATGAAGCCCAGCTCATGCACCTCGCCGCCGAACCGCTTGCAGGTGAGCCCGTGGGCCAGCTCGTGCAGGATGGCGGCGCCGAAGATGGTCAGCCAGATCAGGAGGAAGGTCTCCATCCGATAGAGCTGGGTGGCATCTCGTTGAATCTGGTCCCCATTCAGCAGGGTGAGGCCAAGGGCGAAGAGGATGAAGCCTGTGGAGCACAACAGAAAGGCGGAGGTAAAGCAGAACCGGAGTTTGGGCAACAACCAGGTGAGGAAGCGATCCGGGTCGAAGGCCTTCAGCCGAAGGTAAAACAGATCTCCTTGGACTCGTCCGGATGCGGTCCAAGACGACTGGCGGGCAGCGGTCTCAGATTCCAGGAGTCCG
>VBOM01000505.1 GCA_005877535.1 Nitrospirota bacterium
TGCGCATATGTATCTCAGGATAGATCAGATGTCAATGGGATTTATGAAAAATATTTGCAAAAATATCTGCCTGGCTGATTCCTGCAAGTTGAATGCCCTAAGGACCCTGCATGGAACAGCGGCAGAGGGTCGCTCGGCGTAGTGGGCTTCTAGTGCTACGGTCTTTCACGATCGATGACGATGGTGATCCCATCCACGCCAGGCTTCACCGGCTGACTCATCCCCTCTAGGTCCCCACTTTCTGGCATGGCCTTGCCGGACTTCGACAGACGGGCGACTATTACCACCGTTCCTACGTCAGAGAGTTTTCTGGACGGCATCATTCCATTCGAGTCATCAAGCCGGAACGTGAAGGGTAAATCTTTTTTCGTCGCGCGCACGATGGCCACAGGCATCGGTGGGCCATTCACCTCTCGTGCAAATACAAACAATGTGTCCGTCGAAGATCCTTTGCCGGCCAAGCTCGGCCCCAGAATCACCTTCCCACTGATCGCAAGCGACTGTCCGGCCTGCCCAGTTGGCTTGGCTGGCATCGCCGGTTCCGAATACGCGGGCACCGTCGCGGCGAGCAGTACACCGCAGACGAGCAGACCACATCTCATCAAGAATTTGTCGGCCATGTGTAATGCTCCTTTGTTAAGATGCTTTTAAAAGTCTTGCGCAAGCTCGTTGCTGAATACTCAGGCTGACCAGAATGTCCAGCCAGCCGCATGTCTAATCTAAAATGCACTTGTCCTCGATCACAGTCTGCGGTTTTTCCCAGAATTACGCCTGTGCGGAAGTTGCTCCACAAGGATGGCAGCTGGTCCGCGTGTGAATAAAAAACGATTCGGTGCTGAATCAAATTTGATTTACCGGATCGGCATGGACCCGCCGAAACTGAGGAGAATACTCGAAGTCTCGCGTCCGTTGGGCGGAGAGAGAAGAGAACGAGCAGGCCATCGCAGTTCCGCTGCGCCGAAATGGCTTTTCGTAACCTGGTAGACCTGAGTGGTGTTGGAAGAGAGAGACCCTGTGGCCTTCCCGGCTCTATGGTCTTTCACGATCGATGACGACGGTGATCCCATCCTCTCCGGATTTCACCGGCTGACTCGTCCCCTCAAGGTCTCCACTTTGTGGCATGGCCTGGCCGGACTTCGACAGACGGGCCACAATCACCACCGTTCCTGCGCCGGAGAGTTTTCTGGATGGCATCGGACTGGTCGAGTCATCGAGCTGGAACGTAAAGGGCAAATCTTTCTTCGTCGCTCGCACGATAGCCACAGGCATCGGTGGGCCACTCACCTCGCGTGCAAACACAAACAACGTGTCCGTCGAAGATCCCTTGCTGGCCAGGCTCGGCGCCATAGTTACCGTGCCTCTGATCGCACGCGACTGCCCGGTCGGCTGGGCCGGCGCTGCCGATTCCGTAATCGCGGACACCGTCTCTTGACCGCCAGTAAGTTGGCTCTGGGCTTCTGCGATGGCAGCCATCAGTTGCTGCGTCATTTCCGGATCTACGTCCGCAGGAAGGTTCGCGCGAGCTTGTTCCCAGTCCTTGGCCGCACGCGCATAATTCTTTCGGTTGAACGCCACGGTCCCTGACAGCATCAGCGCCTTGACATTACGTGGATCGATCTTCAGCGCCTGTTGAATCAACACTTCGGGCGGCCCCTCCAACTTGCGACCATGGACGACGCCTAACGTATCGGCATAATCGG
>VBOM01000260.1 GCA_005877535.1 Nitrospirota bacterium
CAGTACCGAGGTCCGCGACGCTCCCATCGGCCGTGACGTAGGCGTCAAACTGACTAGCCTGTGAGGTCAACCGTTCGTTGGTGTCCTTCCGCACGATGGCGGCACAGGCTTCCACGAGTTCCTTCAATGTTGGCTTTGGCTTCTGCTGCATGTACTTCTGGGGGTGAAGGTAGTCCACAGCTTCTCTCTCTAATGCATTCTGTTCAGCACTCACAGTGGTTGTGAGCAAGAACAGAGCCATGAATGACAGGCTGCAGATTGGCAGGTGAATCTTGGGTGTCTTTAAGAACCCGGGTATGGCGGTGCGGGGTGAACTCATTGATAGCCTCTTCGGTCTGACGCTTTGCCTAGCGTTGAACGGCCTGTCAATGGTCAACGTCTCATCCGTAGGTCTCTGATCTTTCCAATGATAGATTCTCGTGAGTGCTCTGCACCAGCCGCTTCACATAATGCTGAAGCCGAGCATGGGTGTATGGCTCGATCATCACATTCTCCACCGCGAACTCCTGTCCTCTTGACCAGCGCACGACCGCTTCAGACACTTCGATGCGTTGCTCATTGGGGAGCGTGACTGTGAGCGAGAGGATTTCACCCGGTCGCATGGGTAGATCGCCAGAGAGTCGCCAACCGGTACTGGAGAGATTCCATGCCGTGCCTTGTCCTTGGAATGGCCCAGCGTTATACATCACAGAGCATTGGACAGGGAAGCGACGGTAGGGGCGAATTGAGAAGGGCATGGGGACCTCGCAGGAAGGCGTATTGTAGGAGGGATGCGAACGACGGCGCAAGGGGCGGAGGGCGAGGCTCAGCCGCCGATTATGCCGCCAATGCTAGCGCGGTTTATATAGTTTCAAGCTACGGGAGTAACAGATGTTCGCCGCTCGTCCACTTGCTTTTGCCGTACAAACCACGACATTGCTGGTTTATCGATTCGACAGAAAAATCCTAAGTGTGTCGATAGGGCTTCGACCACGACTCAGTTATAAAAAGAAAAGAACCGAACATTATGAGGTGACAAACAGACATGCCAACCGATGACCGGCAACGCCAGCGCAGTAGAATCACCAACGCTGCCTTCAGGAAGAAGAATCCCAAATCTCAACGTTGGTATCTAGCTACCCCTGATCAACCAGGTGCGCACCGTATTCCTTTACGTGAACGCCCGTCGCTTTGGATAGCGCCAGAGCTAGATGGCGGAGGGAGCCGTAGGGATGGGCTCTGGCTAGCACCATAGAAGCAATGAAAGAGGGATGAAAACGGACCATGACACAATTGGTCAAACCATCATGCGGGCGACCCCCAAGGACCATGTCCAATCCGCGTCCTCGGGTAAGCCTGGTAAGGAGAGCTCGACATGAAGCTCATTGAAGCCTTGATCAAGCCGTTCAAGTTGGACGAAGTTAAAGATGCGTTGGTGGACATCGGTGTGCATGGGATGACGGTCACGGAAGTCAAAGGATTCGGACGCCAGAAGGGGAATAGGGAAGTCTATCGGGGCGCTGAGTATTCGACCGATTTTGTGCCCAAGGTGAAGATCGAAGTATTCGCCCCGGATAAGCTGGCCCCCCGCGTGGTCGAAACCATTACGCGCAGTGCGAAGACCGGCACTGTCGGGGATGGTAAGATCCTCGTGGCGGATATCAGTTCCGTGGTACGAATCAGGACCGGCGAGATGGGGGAAAGTGCGTTGTGACGATGTGACGCGAACAGCGGGTCGCCGCTATACTCCCGCCAGTCCTTGCGCGGTCAACATTGTCTCCAGTCCAGTGAGGTAACAGATGTTCGCCGCACGTCCACTTGCCGCTGCCGTACAAACCACGACATTGCTGCTTTCTCGATTCGACAGAAAAATTCTCCGTGTGTCGATAGGGCTTCGACCACAACTCGACTAGACCAATATGGTACATACGAGCCGACGAACAGCAATGCCAGTAACGTAGAATCACCAATGCTGCCTTGGAATGGATTTCGAACCAATATCGCCTAATTAGTCAAAGGCCCCCTCACTGAATGTACCGTATGATCACATCCGACTCTCTCGCGTACGTGATCGATTTTCGAGATAGCGCGAACTGTTCAAGGATTGCGAGCGCCCAGCCTGGCGAGGAAATCCAGGTTCTTGTTTATCCAGAACATGAACCACTGGCTGATTCTTTAGGTGTCAAGGGGATGCGCAGCCAGAACGGCGAGCTGTTCATTGTCGAAACCACCACGGAAGATGGCAAGCAGCAGTCCTTCGAATGGGAATACCCGCTTCTCAAGCTCGTCTCCCAACTGCTCCAACCCCTCCCGTAGCAGGCGTAACGGCAGCCGCTCCGAACGCAAGGGCCTCAATCGAAGCCGAGCCCAGCTTTGCGGGACTGTAGGGGGTTAGTTTGAAACGGTTACTTGGGGCTTGTGGACAACAAATTCACTGCAGACGATGCAGTTATAGTTGCCCGTCGAGCCGCTGCCACTCCATTCAATTCCAGGTTCCGATGCTCACAGGGCGGTGGATCAAATCGCTCTTTCCACTTCACTCGTAATTCAGCTGCTTGAATTATCGTCATCACGTGCCCCCGTTGTCCGATCCTTAATTATCGAACGGCTGCTAACCAGGCATTTCTAAATCTGTAAAGTTTTCCAGCCTATGTAGGTAAGAGCGTGGATAGTTATGTGATTCTCTTTGGCAAATTCTTTTGCATCAGCAAAGTTGCAGAACCTAGCCGCTTTCAACCTCATCATGGTTATGGAGCCATCGGGACAAGGTAGCAAGTCCCTGGTGCTACTTGCTGCTGAGGGCCGACAAATATCACAAACAGCGTCTGTTTCGTCTTCGCTTTAAAGTGTGGATTGAGTGCGTAATCAGTTGGATGCAGAATGCTCACCGAGTTTCTTCAAGACCCATCGGAGAAGACAACGACGGCTTTTGCAGAGTCACGAGCGGATGCATCCTTCTCTGTCCCTTGAGAGATGAGGCTCGAAGTGCGCTGAGATCTTTGTAGAAATGACGGGTTACATGTTCAACATACTATCCGGAAGTTAAGTGGGGCAGGATACGAACGGACCAACGACACCACGCTTCCGCCCCCTATGCCCATAACGAGAAATAGTTTTGAAGTTCGTTCAAGCACCGGTACAGTTGTGTTGATGCATTCCGAGAGGCCATCGAACGTTCCAACCCTCTCCTCGTCTCCAAGCGAGACTCGCAAGGAGAAAAGGACATTCCGACGTGTTCCAGTCGATCTCTCCTGCTTGTGTTCGGCCGATGGTCCTGAGTGGAGTGGGACGGCCGTCAATCTGTCACGTATAGGGTGCGCCATCCGTAGCTCGAGACCTGTCCAACAGGGCGGTGATCTCCGTGTGCTGCTCTTCCCCTGCGCGAACCAGACACCGATCGAGGTGAGTGTTGCACAAGTGCGATGGGCAGCGCACGAGCACTTTGGCGTGGAATTTATGACGCTCGCCCCACGCGATGCGACCCGATTACAGGAATTACTCACCCTCATGGGTGCGTAGCTTTTCTCGAAGGGGACACCTCATGGCCATTTTAATTGTGGATGATTCACGGGATGAGCAAGACCTGCTCTCGACGAGGCTTCGGACGGCCGGCTACGGGTCGCTGATGGTTGCCGATTCTGCGGAGGCCGCTTTGGAGATTTTGGGCCGGGAGAATGCTGGGCAGGGGACGGGAGCCGTTGATCTCATCCTCATGGATATCATGTTACCTGGTGTGGATGGACTTGACGCGTGCCGCCGGATTACGACGACCGAATGGCTCCAGGATATCCCGATCATCGTCATTACCGCGAAGACCGAGGAGCAGGATCTCCTCGCGGCCTTTGCGGCAGGAGCGATGGACTATATCCGTAAACCAGTCAATCCAGTGGAACTCGTGGCACGCGTAACTTCGGCCCTCACGTTACGAGCCGAACGGAACACACGTAAGGCGAGAGAGCAGGAGTTGCTCATGCGCACACAGGAACTCGAGCAAGCGCTGCGAGACGTCAAGGTGTTGCGCAGGATGATTCCGATCTGTGCCAACTGCAAGCGGGTGCGGACCGACGCCGGGGATTGGCAACAACTCGAGGAGTATATTCAGGGCCATGCAGAGGTGGAGTTTAGTCATGGTATCTGCCAAGTTTGTATGAGAGCGGTCTATCCAGATGTATTCCAAGACTGATACCGCTGGGCAGAAACGATCGCCAGGGTCCGGGGACGAACAGGACATGGAGAAAGAATTCTCGCTACCTCGCCAGGGGACTCTCTGAAGCGTCTGCTCAAGGCTTGACCTTCCTACGAAAACTACATCATGGGGATATCCAGGCGCTGAAGGCGCTCACCGCAACAAACTAGTAGGGCCCAAGGCGAAGCGGACCGCCGCCACGTTGCTGGTGGCACGCGTTGGGCTGAGTCAACGGCGCCTGTGTCGGTTCGTGGTGCTGGATCGGAACACGTTGCGGTACTGCCGCCGACGCCCAGACGATCAGGAACTCCGCACGAGGATGAGAGAACTGGTTGAGACTAATCGGCGCTATTGGTGCCCCGGGATTTACGTGCGACTGCGCCGGGAAGGATGGCGGGTGAATCACTAGGGGATTGAGCGGCTCTATCGGGAAGAGGGGCTCTCGTTGCGTCGCTGGGCGCGGAAGAAGGCCACGGCCGTCCCCCCGCGTTGCGCTGCCGCTGCCCAGCGAGCCAGAGCGCTGTTACGCGATGGACTTTGTCCATGACCGGCTGGCCAAGGGCCGACGGTTCAAGTGCGTGACGATGACCGAACTCTGTTCAAAGGAAGTGCCGGTGATTGAAGTCGACAACTCTATTGGTGGGGAGCACGTCTGCCGCATTCTGGATCGGTTCTTTGCCGAAGGGCCATGCCGGAGATCGTGATCCTGGACAAAGGACCGGAATTCTCAGGGACGTCGTTGGATGCGTGGGTCGCTCAGCCTGGGGTGACGCTGCACTTCATCCAGACGGGGAAGCCGGTCCGGAACGCGTTTATTGAAAGGTTCCACGGCAGGTTTCGCGATGAGTGCTTGAACGAGCACTGGTTTCCCGCGCACAGGAGGCGCAGGTCGTGATTGAGGCCTGGCGGCAAGAGAACAATGCAGAGCTAACTGACAGTGCGATCGAGGAGATGACCCCGACTGGATTCATTCAACACTATCATGACCGGTCCCAGGCAGCACAGGAGTCAATTTCGTTGGCTCTGCTGTAACAAAGCGG
>VBOM01000261.1 GCA_005877535.1 Nitrospirota bacterium
TGATTCGCCACCTTGTTGTCGCGATCCATCAGGACCGGGAATGTGTGGCCGTACTGCTTGATGTGCTCGCGCACTTTGGCGTCGTCCTCCAATTCGTTGATGGCCAGAACCACGAAACCTTTGCCACGCAGTTTGTCATAAATCTTTTGCATGGCAGGCATTTCTGTCGTGCAGGGCTTGCACCAGGTGGCCCAGAAGTTCACGAGCACGATCTTGCCGCGATACTGGCTGAGGCTCTGTGACTTGCCCTCCAAGTCGATCAGGCTAAAATCCTCTGCCTGCATTCCGACCGTCGGGACTCGCGAGCCCATACTCCACCCGTCGAAGGCGGGCAATCCCACCAATGCGACAAGCAGCGCGATCACCACAAACACGGTGTTGGTTCTCCTCGATCTCATGTCAGCCTCCTCTCCTTCAACCGCGTCGCTTACGATGGGTTCAGCATTTGAAACGAGCGTGTAAGCCCAAAGACATAACTGGTTTCCTGTGCAAGATTGTTATTGGAATCCCGCGCCACTGGAATCTGCGCGTAGAAATACACGGAGGTCATTCTCGTCCAGGGAGAGTCAATCATCCCGTCCAAGCTAAGGTTAAAGCCTGGTGAGAATGAGAGGAACGTCGAGCCAGTGGTAGGCACCGCCCGGTTTTTTATGGTTGGGTCAATCACGACTGGCTCAGCAGGGAAGTTTGCATCTGCAGGTGTTGCGGAGCGTAACAGCGAACTACTAAAATTATCGTGAACCATATACCTGTAGTTGAACTGCGAGGAAAGCACCAACCAAGGAACCGTTACGAGATTGAAACCACCATTGAAATCCCACTGATCCCCGAACTGGTACCCATCGTTGTTTCGGAATGTGTGCCGGTAACTGGCTGACGCAAATTGATTGAGCCGATGGGGGATCACTTCATATGTCTGGTAGAATGTCGGATTCAACCCGACGGCCCCCCGTCCGAGTTGTGTGGTCGACTCCATCAAATTCCCAACGTTGTCATGAGCGTGTGTATTGCCGGACGGAAGATAGAGGCCAAATCCTAGCACCACCATACTCCGCAGGGTGGGCAACATATTGTACTTGAGACCCACACGCAGGTCCTGAACCCCATTGGTGGAGAAATTGGTGGACTCACCTTCGCCATTTGCTCCATCCTCTCCTAAGCCATCGATGTGCTTGTGCGTGCGCCACGCATAGGGGAGCGTGAGTTGGAGTCCAAACCGTTCGGTGAGACCATAGTTAAGGTCGAGCGTCGCCTGCTGAGTAATGGTCCGAGCCTCCTGATGATGATCCAGGATCATCTGTCGGACCCCCTGGTCGATCCCTGGGATCACGCCATTAGTTCCGTCCAGTAATCGCATCGGCGTGTAATTATAAATTGCATTGACCGTGAGGAGGCCCGTCGTCGGAACTTGCTGCTGGGACCCGATCACGACGAAACAGGTCACGGCGCCGCAGGAGGCTTGTGCTGGCTGGACGCCGGGCCACGAGAAGAAGACTGGTGCAAGACTGAGAATGCATCCGAGTATGAACAATTTCCCTGCCATGATGATGCTGGTCCTTTCTCTCTATAAGAATCGTCCCTATTCCGTCTGTCCTACAACCCACTCAGTGGATCGTGTGAGAGACGGAATGCGGCCCTGCTGCGAGCCGATGAGCAACAGAGACTACAGAGAGAGAGACGGAGGGGCGCGGCTGGAAGAAGTCTGGCACGTCTCGATCGAGGGATTCGTAGAATGGGAGAGCGGGATGAGTTCAATGAGACCGAGTTCGGGCTGAAACGTGACCACCGCACTATCCAGAACCGTCCCTGCGGCACACATCCAGGAGCAGAGCACGGTGCCATGTGTGGCAGCCTGATGATGGGCATGGTGCCCGGCATGCTCGACCGACTGCGCCTGAGCCAATCCGCCGACGGAAAGGACACAGAGCACCAGGAGGATCGATACGAATTTGAGGATGGTGTGGTTCATCAGCATTCAACCGAGCATGACTCGACCAAATCCTAATGGACGCCCACGAGGCATGTCAAGCCGGCTGCTCTGCACTAGAGCCTCTGCTTAATATAGGATTCATGGAAAAGATGCTGTATACTGCGCCATATACTTTCGGAGGTATCGGCGCTCGTTCGGAACGACAGTATCATGGTCACGCAACTACTCAACCAAATCTTCGGCAGTAAAAACGATCGTGAAATCAAGGCCCTCCGCCCGATTGTGGAGCAGATCAACAGCCTGGAATCAGGCCTGACTCCGCTCTCCGATCACGCCCTCGCGGACAAGACCCAGGAGTTCAAGAAGCGTCTAGGAGCCGGGGAGATCCTGGACGACATCCTGCCTGAGGCCTTCGCGGTCTGCCGCGAAATGTCCCGCCGCAAGCTGAACATGCGCCATTTCGATGTGCAGTTGATCGGCGGCATCATTCTCCATAGAGGCCGCATCGCTGAAATGAAGACCGGCGAAGGGAAAACCCTGGTGGCTACGCTGCCGATATACCTGAATGCGCTCGAAGGGAAAGGCGTTAACCTCGTCACTGTCAACGACTACCTCGCCAAGCGCGATGCACAGTGGATGGGCGTGCTCTACCACGCGCTGGGGCTCTCGGTGGGCATCATTCAACATGACGCTTCCTTTATCTTCGATCCGACCTATGACGCCTCCGACAAGCGGCTCCAGTCTCTCCGCCCCTGCACAAGGCCTGAAGCCTATCGCGCCGACATCACCTATGGCACTAACAACGAGTATGGGTTCGATTACCTCCGCGACAACTTGGTCGCCACCGATTTGGCCCAGTGCGTGCAGCGCGAGTTGAACTTCGCCATCGTGGACGAAGTCGACAGTATCCTCATTGATGAGGCCCGCACGCCTTTGATTATCTCCGGTCCGACGGATGAAACGACCGATCTCTACTACCGCATCAACGCGATCATCCCGCAGCTGAAACCGGAGCACGACTACACGATCGAGGAAAAAACGAAGACCGCGTCGTTGACCGAAGACGGCAACGTCCGGGTCGAGAAATTGCTCGGCGTTGACAACCTCTACGACCCCGACCATATGGATCTCGTCCACCACGTCGTCAAGGCGCTCCAGGCCCATGCCCTCTACAAACGGGACGTCGACTATGTCGTGAAAGAGGGCGAAGTCATCATCGTGGATGAATTCACCGGGCGACTCATGCCGGGACGCCGCTGGAGCGACGGCCTGCACCAGGCTGTCGAAGCCAAAGAAGGCGTGAAGATCGCCAACGAGAATCAAACGTTGGCCTCGGTCACCTTCCAGAACTATTTCCGGATGTACAAGAAGCTCAGCGGCATGACCGGCACGGCGGATACGGAAGCGGCTGAGTTTGCCAAGATCTACAATCTCGACGTCAACGTGGTCCCGACCAATCGCAACATGATCCGGCTGGATTACGCGGATGTCGTCTACCGAACCGAGAAAGAAAAGTTCGCCGCGATCGTCGAAGAGATCAAGGAATGCCACGAGCGCGGCCAGCCCGTTTTGGTCGGCACGATCTCCATCGAAAAATCGGAGCGGCTTGCCGGCTTCTTGAGCCGGAACGGCGTGAAACACAACGTCCTCAACGCCAAGCAGCATGAGCGAGAAGCCGAGATCATCGCCCAGGCCGGCCGCAAGGGCGCCGTCACCATCGCCACGAACATGGCGGGCCGCGGCACCGACATTCTCCTGGGCGGCAATCCTGACTTCATGTTCAAACAGATCCTGTACCGCGAGGAAAACCTGCCGGATGCACGCAAGCTGGAGATCTTCGAAGAGATTCGGGCCGACTGCGAGAAAGACAAACAAGAGGTCATCGCTGCCGGTGGACTCCACATTCTCGGAACCGAGCGTCATGAAAGCCGCCGGATCGACAACCAGCTCCGAGGCCGCGCCGGTCGCCAGGGCGACCCTGGCTCGTCACGTTTCTATCTGTCCTTGGAAGACGACCTGATGCGCATCTTCGCCTCCGAGCGGGTCTCCCAACTGATGCTCAAGCTCGGCATGGAAGAAGGCATCCCTATCGAGCACGGCATGGTCACTCGGGCCATCGCCAACGCCCAGAAGAAGGTCGAGGCCCACCACTTCGACATCCGGAAACAGCTACTGGAGTATGACGACGTCATGAACAAGCAGCGTGAGGTGATTTACCAACACCGACGCGCCGTCTTGGGCGGAGCAAATTTGAAAGACGATCTTCGCGGCATGATGGACAGTCTGGTGGAGTCCGCGCTGAACATCTATTGTCCGGCTGAGCAATACCCCGAGGAATGGGATATCAAAGGGCTTGCTGAAATCATGCATGGCCAGTTCGGTCTCGACATCACCCAGGGTAAGAACGACGGCGCCGAGCCATTCCGAGACATGGGACGCGACGCGTTGGTCGAAGACTTCCGCGCGCAGGTGCGCGACGCCTATGACCGGAGAGAACAGGACCTGGGCTCGGACTTGATGCGCTTCCTGGAGAAGACCTTCATGCTCCAGGTCATAGACCACCACTGGAAAGACCACCTCCTCGGGATGGATCACCTGCGCGATGGGATCGGATTGCGCGGCTACGGGCAAAAAGATCCGCTCATTGAGTACAAGCGCGAAGGCTACGATCTCTTTGCCGGCATGATGGAACGGATCAAGTCCGACACGGTGGATCGGCTCTTTCATGTGCAAGCTGTGCGGAACGAGGGGCAACCCACCGCCCCACCGCCCCCGCCCTCACCGGTCATCTCACGACCCCTCCCTCCACTCATCCTCAATCGCGGAGAAGAACCAGTCGCGCCTCAGACTGTTCAGCGAAGCGACAACAAAGTCGGCCGCAATGATCCCTGTCCCTGCGGCAGCGGGAAAAAATACAAGAAGTGTCACGGGGCGTGAAGAACACGACGCTGAGGCTCTCGCTCCCCCGCCTCTGAAGCGACCCTTCCGGATTCTCCTGGGTGGAAACCTTCTGGAATTCCCTCGGCTGCGACTAACGTCGCAGTGCTTCGG
>VBOM01000262.1 GCA_005877535.1 Nitrospirota bacterium
TGGTCTGTCGTGGCAAATCGTCTCTCCTGTGTGGGACGAGATGTTGCGAGACAAGGATGTCGCGAAATCCGAAAGAGTCATGAAGGCGATTCTTCAAATGACCAAGCCCGACATCAAGACACTCAAACAGGCATATGAGCAACCATAATCCGGCACAGCCGATGGCAGATTGTGCATGAGCCATAGCCACGTCAAATGGGGCGCGTCAGTGGCGGACTTTTTCAACATGCTGTCAGAAAGGATTAAGGGATGAGCAAGATACGGCTACTGGTTGGGACACGAAAGGGCGCATTCATCCTGACCGCGGATGGCAAGCGCAAGCAGTGGGATGTCAGCGGTCCGCACTTTGCCGGATGGGAGATGTATCATCTCAAAGGCTCGCCCGTTGAGCCGAGCCGCATCTATGCCTCGCAAACCAGCAGCTGGTTTGGGCAAATCATCCAACGATCGGATGACGGAGGCAAAACGTGGCACCAACCCGGAACACCTCCAGGCGAACCGACCACCACTCCGGATGGCATGCCGAAGGGAGAGAGCAACAAGTTCGTATACGACACATCCTCGGAGACCGGAAAACCGCTGACGACCCACCAGTGGTATGACGGCACGCAACGTCCTTGGGAATTCAAGCGGGTCTGGCACCTCGAACCGTCACTGACCGACCCGGACACAGTGTATGCGGGAATCGAAGATGCGGCCTTGTTCCGATCAGGCAACGGCGGGCAGACCTGGCAGGAACTTGCCGGGCTGCGCGCCGTGAAAGGTAATCTGTGGCAACCGGGCGCCGGCGGGATGTGTTTGCATACCATCATGCTTGACCGAAAGAACCCCCAGCGCATCTATATTGCCATCTCGGCTGCAGGGACGTTCCGGACCGATGATGGCGGCATGACCTGGCGCGCGATCAACCGCGGATTGAAGTCCCAGTATGAGCTTCCGGACTCGGATGCGGAAGTCGGCCACTGTGTTCATCGCATCGCGATGCACCCGACGCGCCCGAACGTGCTGTTCATGCAAAAGCACTGGGACGTGATGCGCAGCGACGATGCCGGCGAGTCCTGGCACGAAGTCAGCGGGAACCTGCCGACGGACTTCGGGTTTCCGATCGATGTGCACGCCCACGAGCCGGAGACGGTCTACGTCGTACCGATCAAAAGCGACTCCGAGCATTTTCCTCCCGACGGAAAGTTGCGCGTGTACCGCAGCCGGACGGGCGGGAACGAGTGGGAGGCGCTCACGAACGGTCTGCCGCAGCGCGATTGCTATGTGAATGTGTTGCGCGATGCGATGGCCGTCGACTCGCTTGATCCGTGCGGCATCTATTTCGGGACATCCGGAGGACAAGTGTATGGCTCGGCGAATGCCGGTGACAGCTGGGCTCCGATCGTCCGGGATCTTCCGGCGGTATTATCTGTGGAGGTTCAAACTCTGACATGATTAGGGTCGTACTCCCGGCACATCTGCGGACCTTGGCTCGCGTGGATAGTGAGGTGACGTTGGACGTCGCGGGTCCGGTAACGCAGCGTTCGGTGCTCGACGCCCTCGAAGCCCGCTATCCGATGCTGCAGGGGACGATCCGAGATCACGGCACACTCAAGCGCCGAGCCTTCGTGAGGTTCTTCGCCTGCGAGCAGGATCTCTCCCATGAATCACCGGATGCCCTGCTACCCGATGCGGTCGCAACGGGTGCCGAGCCATTTCTCATTGTGGGTGCCATGGCAGGAGGGTAGTTGCGGCGGCTCGGCATATCGGGCACGGAGTAGCGCCGCCAAAAAACTCATTGCCATGTCGATTTTGCGGCCTCTTGTCCGACAAATACGTAGAGCCCGGGATGAGAAGTTCGAGACCGCCTGGAAGCCCAGATCTGAAACCGAAACCAGAAAGGAGACACGTCAATGCGATTCATGATTCTAGTAAAAGCCGACAAAAACTCAGAAGCGGGCGTTCTTCCAGACGAGAAGCTCCTGACCGAAATGGGGAAGTTCAATGAAGAACTAGTGAAAGCCGGCGTGATGCTCGCGGGCGAAGGCCTCCAGCCAAGCTCGAATGGCGCGCGCGTCAAGTTCTCTGGAAGCAAGCGGACCGTGATTGACGGACCCTTCGCGGAGACAAAGGAGCTGATCGCCGGTTTCTGGCTGTGGCAGGTCAAATCGAAAGAAGAGGCGATCGAATGGGTCAAGCGATGCCCGAATCCGATGAAGGGGGAGTCCGAGATCGAGATTCGTCAAGTGTTCGAGGCGGAAGACTTCGGAGCCGAGTTCACGCCAGAGCTCAGGGAGCAAGAGGAACACTTGCGCGCCGAGATGAGCAAGAAAAAGTAGTTGCACCGGTGGATAAAAAGAGGACATTCTACTTTACTAATCGCCTCATCCTCACCCGCGGCTCGTATGACGTTTGTACTCACGTTCGGACATCCGTTCTCTCGCTTGGCCAAGGGAAGCCCGGCGAGCCAGTGGTATTTGCCGGGATTGTGTTCAAGTCGCAAGCCCACTGCGATCGCGTCAACGCCAGGGTGATGACGGACCAACGCATTATGGCGATGTGTGATCATAAAGCCATGCCCTTCGACCTCAAACACATAGTCTACGGCGGGTTCAAGGTGCTGGTTAACGCCTAGCCTTGAGCTTTCGGGTACCGAGCATCAATCGAAAGGAGAGACCATCATGCAATACATGCTCATGTGCTGCTGCGACGAAAAGGCGTGGACACAATTGCCGGACAGCGAGAAGGACAGGATCATGCGGGAGTATGGAGCAATGATTCAGAGCCTCGTCAAGAGCGGACAGTTTCGTGAGGGAGGGCAGCTACGCTCGCCTTCATCGGCTACGACTGTGCGCATGCAGGGCGGCAAACTGGCCTTCACCGATGGACCGTTTGCGGAATCCAAAGAGCAACTCGGCGGCTACCACTTGGTCGAATGCCGCGACCTGAACGGAGCCCTCTCCATCGCAGCACGCATTCCGACGCTCCCGGCGGGAGGCGCGATCGAGGTGCGCCCCTTTGAATCGACTCACGAAAACGAATTCTCGGCAAGTGGATGAGTGGCAATCGCGGAGCTTGTCTTGATCTTGGCATGATGTACGAACGTCGTTGTGTTGACGTTATCATCAATTGATCACGATCACATAAAGGAGGTCACTATGCGTTTCATATCCGTCACATCGATAGGGCTCTGTCTTGTTCTGGTCGCCTCAGTTGCAATGGCAAAGGACAAGAAGCCGGAGAAACAGATGGATCCGCAGGCGATGATGGAGATGTACCAGAAGCTTGCTACTCCCGGCGAGCCTCACAAGTTGTTTGCAAGTCTAGCCGGTAGCTGGACGACAAAAACCAGGGAGTGGATGGAACCAGGCAAGCCTCCCACGGAATCAACCGGCACGGCGGACATGAAGATGTTGTTGGACGGGCGGTTTCTCCAGCAGGAATTCACCAGCCAGATGATGGGACAACCCTTCTCCGGGATTGGGATCGACGGATACGACAACCTTCGCAAACGATACGTGACGACATGGATCGATACCATGGGCACCGGGATTTTTCAGATGGAAGGCACGGCCAGCGCCGATGGCAAGACCATCACCATGAAGGGACAGCACGCTGAGCTGGGCGGAGGACACATGTCACATCGCGCGATATGGAAGATTGTGGACAGCAATACCCAAACCTTTGACCTGTACGGGACTCACCACGGCGGCAAGGAAATGAAGATGATGGAAATAACCTATACCAGAAAGCCCTAGCGGAAAAAGTGAGCGGCGCGCGGAGGAGTATTTGACTCTTCCGCGCACGGCGGTCGCTTGCTGGATCGAGTTCGAAAAACAGTCGACTCCATTTCCCGTGCCACGTAATTTAGCCTCACTCACGCGCCCCACACCTATCTCCCGACGATTCCTTCACTCCACATACGACCTTGACTCCCTTCGGACTGCTATGGTTAGGTCACCCGCCGATCTTCTCACGACGGGCGCTTCGCAATAATGACGACAAGCCGGGATTATCAGAGCCATCCACTGTCGATTGCCTGCGTCGTCGCCATACTCCTCTGCCCGGTGTTCACCGGCTGCGAGAAGGAGAGCCAGGCAATCGTCTCTATCGCCCTGCATCCGGCCAACGCGAACATTCTCTATGTCGCCACGAACGATGCCGTCTATAAGTCGCGCGACGAGGGTCAGTTGTGGGAACGGTTCCCGAGTTTCAGCGCAAGACGTGTGACAACCCTCGCAATCGATCCTCAGTTCCCGGCCACGATCTATGCCGGCACGATGGCCGACGCTGTCTACAAAAGTCCGGACGGCGGACAACATTGGCTCCCCCACAACGTCGGACTCAAAGAACATGTATCCTTTATCAATCAATTTGTCTTTCATCCGACTGACCACGATCAGATCTACGCCGCCACGACCGTCGGCGTCTTTTATACCAAAGACGGCGGGCGTGAATGGGAGGAACGCATGGCGGGAATGAAGGAAGTGCACATCGTGGTCTCCATCGCCATTCATCCTCGCAATCCTCGGATTCTCTACGCGGGAACTACGGGAGGAATCTACCGGTCCGACAGCGCCGGGATGAGATGGAAGAAAATCAACAACGGGCTGATTCCCGAACAGGAGCTGATGGGGGCGATGGCGCTGGGGGTCAATGCCGTTGTCTTCGATGTGGTCAACCCGGATATCGTCTATGCCGGAACAACGAAGGGCCTCTTCCGCACCGCGACGCACGGGGAACAATGGGAGCGAATCGGGCAATCGCTCCCCGATCTGTTCGTGAGCAGTATCCTCCTCGACCCGACCCAGCCGAAGACCCTCTATATCGGCGGGCCAGGGGGAGTCTGGAAAAGCCCGGACAGCGGACAGACCTGGACCGCGAGCAACCGGGGGCTGGCTTCGCTCAATATTCGCGCCCTCGCGATGAGCCCACGCGATTCGCGCCTGCTCTATGCCGGCACGAATGGAAGTGGACTCTACCGTTCGACCGACGGGGGCGAAATCTGGGCACCCTTGCCGCTCAAGGCTGCAACAGCGAACACTCAGTAGCCGGTGCTTGGCGCCGACTCGCTCTGCCGATACCGTCCTCTGTAAGCCATCATCTGGTCCGACAAGGCCTTCCACTCCTCGACCGTCATGAGCTTCTTCATCTTGAAGCGGAGCGCAAGAATCTTCGTGGCTGCCTCATTCGCTGATTGTACGCGTCATCAAGACCCATGGTGAACTCCTCCGGAGTCGCCTCGTAATTCGCATTCAACTTATACAGCCGGCGATGCCCCGCGCGCTCCTGCTCGTAGATCGCCTTCAATTCCGCTACGATCTCGCTCACGACCGATTTGACTTGCTCAGCCTTTCCCTGACCTTGACGGTGCGATGGATCAACGATGCCAAGGCCTGCTGCCCCTTCTGCCAATAGGCATCCCCTTTTCCGTCACTGTCCGTCCCATGATGATGGTGTGACGAACAACCGGCCGAGGCGGGCAGGACAGCAAGTCCGAAGGGATATCATCACTGAATTCGGTTCATCATACCCTCCCCCTGAAATACGGATGGCAGGCCCACAAAACTCTTAGCCTGTTGTCACGACGACAATCCATCCCGTATTATCCATCACGACGACCATGTCTGAACCGATTCCTCCCGCAACCGATCATACCCTGGCACTTCGAGAGGAGTTCCGTCAGCACCTCGAAACGTTCTATGCCCAGCTCAAGCTGGCGCCGCCCTATGAGAGCGTCGAAAAGGCGATTCGTTCCCTCACGACCTCGCTTCACGCGTTGCCGCCGTCGGAGCGCGCGCGTCTGGCCACCGACCCCACCGTGCGGTGGCAGCACTTTCGTCAGGCCTTTGAATCGTCCGGGCTCAGCAAGAAACATCGCGGCATTATTGCGGGTCTCGCCCGCAACCGGTCCAGCCTGAATCTCCCCGCCGAATACGATGAGTTCCTGAGTCTGTATCTCTCTTAGCAGGATGCTGAAAAAGTCCGCCAGCATCGTTCTCGCATCGCTCAGAGGCTCAACGTACCGAAGCGTACGCCTCACCTCTTCGCTCGCTGCGGCCTTGCTGGAAGGCCTTTTTGAGCATCCTGCGTGATGCAGTTTTTCCCGCAGCCTGCTAATTCAGGACGACAATCTAGCTCCTTCGAGCACCTCCCGGAGTTCTTGATAGACCGTCGTAAGCCGGGCGTTTTCTAGCCGATAAGCGAACACAACCGTAATGGCTCCGGACACTAAAAAAACAAGTCCCAACCCTACAATCCCGAACGCCAACACCACTCCACCAAGTGCCACCATTTCTCCCTCGATGAACAAAGAGATCAGGGCCCCCACCGTACCCACTGCCACCAGGGCAAACCAGATGCCGGTGAGAAGAGCCGAGGACCAAGGAGTGAGCTTTCTGCAGAGCACCGCCAGTGCGTCGCCTTCCGGAGACAGGGAAATCACCCCTTTTAAGGGCCACAATGTTCGGAAACCTATGGCAAATAGCCGGTATTTTTGGCGAATCACAATCTGGTTCAGATCCTGGTAAAACCGCGCCGTTCCATGCGGCAACGTCAAGAAACCGTCGGCATCAAACTGGTCGGCCAGCTGCTTCATGGTCAAATGCGTGAATCGATCCTGCGTGCGCGCAACTCCACACCCGTACCGACTCGCATCCGGCGTGAGGCGCACAAAATAGAGCCAGTCTCCAAGAATGAGGCCGAGAAACAACACCCCGGCGAAGAAGCCTGCGAAGATCATGTTTGTACCTATCCCATGAGCCGCGGGTGAATCAAGTGACGGAACCGAGATAATCTGTTGACTCGTCGCAGCGAGTTGGCTAGAGTAGCCTCGTGTGTTACTCGGGCGGGTCCCCTCGCTCCATTCAGGTGCTCCGCCGCACAAATGTTCCCCCCTCTGTTCTGTAGTGGTGGCAATCGGCTCATCCCCATCCCTACCGGGCCGAGGAGTGCACGTTGCATCTAATGTGGAGTTGGAGGTGATATGGAATTAGCGAAGATCGAGCGTGTCTATACGTCCTACGCCAGGATCTACGATCAGATTTTCGGGAAGGTATTTAACGAAGGGCGTGAGTCAGCGATCCGAAATTTGAACGTCCAGCCAGATGAAAGAATCCTCGAAGTGGGAATCGGGACCGGGTTAGCTCTGCCGATGTACCCCCGCCATTGCCAGATCGTCGGTATAGATTTTTCAGAAGGCATGTTGAACAAAGCGAAGCAGCGAGCGGCAGAACACCGGATGGACCACGTGGAACTGCACCGGATGGAGCAGAATGTGAACCCGTTGCAGCTCTGGGCTTTGGTGGAATGTGTGAACGAGAAAAACGTGAACGGCAAGACACACATCAATGGCGTGAAAAACGGGAACGTCGGCGCGGCCTATGCACATATCAATGGCACGCATCTGTCGGAACACGCCAACGGACAAGCGCTGGGCTAGCAAGGTGCGGAATATGTTCGCCAGCGCCACAGACCACGGGGCGAGAAAGGCGCGACCTGGACCGATTGGATTCCCACCTCGTCTCGCCCGATGATCCTGGAGTTTTCTCCTACTTGCGCGCACGCGCGGATCATCGAGGTTCTGGCCTGTGCCGACTTAGTTTTTCCACAGTCCGCTAGCCCTCCTGCTTCCGCCTAGCCGCCGTATGCTAGACATCAGCCCCTCGTTGCTGTTCGAATGACTTCCAATTCTTCCATTCCACGCCTGGAATGATTGTATTGCCCACCAAGCACTGGCCGGAGAACCGCTGAGCAATCAGATCCGCCAGGAGCGAAAGCACTTGTGCAGTACGGCGATCCTGCACCCCGCTGACCCGCAGCACCACGCCGAACCCAGGTCCATCGAGCGGCCCGTATAACATACAGTGAACCCCTGTGACATCCACTGCTCCCTGCATCGACGCAGGAAGCAGATCCCCTTCCCACTGAATGGATGGATGACGCTCGGATGTCGAAGTAGTGGCCCGCCAAGTACAGGGGACACCCGCCACATCCAGTTCCGCCAACAGCCAGGTTATAGTCGGCCAGTCCGGCATCCCACTTTGAAAGATCCATTGAGCCACCTGCTTCAGAGACAAGGGTTCGAGACTCGGCGCCGCTACTTCCTCCAGCTGTGCCTCCTCACACACCACATAGAGTTCGCCCTGCGGATCG
>VBOM01000037.1 GCA_005877535.1 Nitrospirota bacterium
CAATGGCGCTGGCTGACCGATCCACCGGAATGGACATCTGTGATCTATTTTCCCACAGTCGTAAAGATGATTTGGGGTCCCAAACATGTTCGTCGATTTGCATATTTGACGGCCTACGGCGCTCTCGTGATGAGTCTCATTTGTCTTGTGCAATCACTGGTTGGTTCGTTCTAAGAGACCCAACCACGAACAGGCTCTGTCAACCAGTTCGTTGCGCGTGGCGGGAGCTGGTTCATCTGATTTCTTTGGTTTGTTTCGTTGGTTTGGGTTGCGGCACAAAACGAAGAAGAGAAACCAGACAAACTGGATAAACAACCCAAAGTCACAGATCGCGCTTGTCCAAATCATTCATCATTCAACATTCCTCATTCAACATTCCTCCCCCCACCCTCCCCTGAAACAACGCAGCCACAATACAGCAATCGTCGCCTGGGAATAGGGGCGACCCTGGGCATAGAGGCTGTCTTGGGAGCCTCAAGATGGGCGGGTGAGAATGCTCCATTATAAAGACAGGGCCCAGGCCCCCCCTGAGAACGTCGAATGAGTTTGCTCAAAATGCCCTCGTTGCTTTGTTCAAAACCACCCAATTTCTAGGTCAATTGATATCTCTTCGCTATACTCTTCCCCGGAATGCCGTAGTGTCATCCAGATATCGATGAAATGCCCATGGAAACTATAACCGGTATAGTCCTGCCAGACTTCCTCCCCTACTTACTGGCAATTTTCGGATTACTTGTCCTGTGGCAATGCTATCAACTCCGCGTGATGAAGGGGCGAATTCTGGCCATCGATATTTTCGATCGATCGGGCATCCGCATGTATCTCTATGCCGTGGCCGACGATCGACAGGCGTGCGAAGTGTGCCAGTCAGCTCATGGAACGGTTTTCCCTCCCAGCGAAGTGATGAAGCGGCAGTTCACGCCGATCAAGGGAACCTGTAAGAGCTCCGGCCGTTGCATCGGCTTCCTCGTCGGTTTATACGGTGCATGGCCTGAAGCGAACCAGATCGTCGAGCAATTACGATTGTCCCGCAAGCGCGAACCGATACAGTTGAACCAGGATGAATTGAGGGAGATGATTCTTGGTCCCTGGGAGCAGAGCATCAGCGCCAACACAGATCGGTTCGGTATTTGCGTGCTGGAAGCTCTCTTGGGAGATTGTACGAATCCAAGTCCCGCAATGGAAAAATACCGCGATACGATTGAATATGCTAAGGAGGTTCGACATATGCCTCTGATCGTGCCAGCGTATTTTCGCCTCGTAGAACTCTTGACGAAGCAGGGGCAAACAGCTGAAGCGCTCCATTTCATCGAACAGTTTGAGAAACGTTACAAGAGGAAAACATCGGGGCCCTATGCGCCTACCGAGAAGGAGTTAGGTCTGATGAGGCTCAAGAAGTCCCACCTGAAAAACACTGTCAAGCGTGCTGAGGCTGTTCCGTCCGCCAGTGCATCCGACGCTTGAGCATCGCGTTGAGTATCGTCAGCAGTTTCCGCATAAAGGTGACGAACGTCACCTTCTTGGCTTTTCCCAAAGAATGAATGTCAGGTTGACAAGAAAAGTGGTCGGGATGAGCTGGCCCATGGCACACCTCCTCCGGGGCTATCGTGTCCCCTTTTGAGGTGTCCGTCACACCAGGGCCAGCTCGTCCAGACCCCTTTTCATTTCCCCCACAGACTCCCCTCGTTGGACGCGCGCACATTGGGAAAACGCCAGGCCACCTCCACTCAAGGCTGAGAGGGAGAGAGAAAAAGCAGGCTCGGTCGATGTCCAGACATTGAGATGGACCAGACTTGCCCAAGAAAGTAGAATGTCGTTATTGCTTCACCGCCCATACAAGGTTTCCGCATTACGTGAAACGATTGGTCCATGAACCGAGAGAGTTTGTCTCATGCGTGAGGATCGACTCATAATGCTTCGATTCCCTGTGGCCCTTGTGCTGTCGATCGTCTGTCTCGCCGCGCCTCCTGCGCGGGCAGACATCAAAGCAGGTGAAAATGCCTATCACCGCGGCGACTACGCAACCGCCTTGCGTGAGTGGCAACCTCTGGCCAAGCAGGGTGATGCCGTCGCTCAATATCACCTCGGTCTGCTCTATGCCAACGGTCAGGGCATACCAAAAGACGATGCCCAAGCGCGGCAATGGTACGAGAAAGCCGCCGTCCAAGACCACGTGGAGGCCCAGGTCAACCTGGGGATGTTGTTTGATTATGGCCGGGGTGGCCCGCAGGATTTCAAAATGGCGGTGCGATGGTATCTTCGAGCCGCAAATCAAGGCAATGAGTTAGCGCAAAGAAAACTTGGCCTCCTGTATGAGCGTGGCGACGGCGTGCAGCAAGACTTTGTCCAGGCCTATATGTGGTACAAGCTGGGAGCTGCGAGCGGCGTAAAGGCTGGGATCGTGCTGCGGGATGCGCTCGCCATACGGATGACCTCTGACCAGCTCCTCGAGGCGCAAAAGCTGGCGCGGGAGTGGAGGCCAAAGGGTAAATGAGCGGACCGCTGGACTTCCACATACCTTGGCACCTAGAATAAAAAAAGAATAGGTTTTGCCGTCACTTTTGGGAAGGAGTGAAGCCTATGAGACTACTCAGGAAATCAATAGCTGTGGTGCTGATAGGAGGTCTGGTTATAGCCATAGCCGTCGCACTGCCTCTTCTACCGGTATATGGCGAAGGTGGTGCGCGGCGGGATGTTGTGCTTCATGAACGTGAGCGCAACGCCTCGATCATGAATATGCTCTATCTGGTCGAGTTTGAGGCGACCCAAGCCGGAACGCCGACGAGCCGCGAGCAGACGATCGAGCTGCTCGACAAACTCGTCATTCCAACCCTCGAAAGTCTGGGGAAGGATGGCAAGGTCCGTGCCGGAGGCATCGCCGGCGGTACTCTCGCCGGGGCCTTCGTGGTTGGAGCCAAGTCGAAAGATGAGGTGACTGAACTCGTTCGTGCGCTTCCCGCCTGGGGCATCATGCAATGGAAGGTGACCCCGCTCGAGACCTTCGCTCACCGGGCCGACCTTGAGAAGAAGGTGGTGCAAGAACTCCGCACGCAGAAGTAGTTCGGTGCGCCAATCCTGATTGCGTCTGATCTGCGTGCCTCACGCGCGATCGCAGGTGATGGGGCTGCGCACAGCTGAGAGAGTGGAAACAATAAGGTCGGGCTGAGTATTGACGTAGTGATTTCCCACCGATCGGCCGGAAAGAAAAAAGGTGACAGGCCACATTTCACGGGGCGGGGCGGGGATCTGGTTCAGTTGGTTCATCTGGTTTATTTGGTTTCTTTGGTTTGTCTGGTTCAGAGCACGAAATAAACGAGATAAACCAAATAAACCAGTTAGACTGACTCTGAATCGCTCCCCACTCACACAGGGATGGACCAGGCCGACCTGAAAAAATAGAACGGCCCAATTTCTTTGCCGTTAAGCTCTGAGAACCTTTGCCGAAAAAATGGCTATCTGGTTGTCCCTTCAGTTCCCGGCCTTGTCTGACCACAGTCCGAGTTCGGCAGAAAAATATTTTCTTTGCTTGCCTTGCACGGGGGGTAGAGTATCGCCCTGTTGCTGGCATCATGGTGATGGCCACCTGGGCAGTTATGGGGATTTTAAGGTACTGATCCCAACGCCACCCCGGTAGAGGCAGTGTATGAGCATATGTGTGTGAGACAAATTGCGATGAACGTCTTACATGTCTTTTTCGCGCACAACCATATTTTCGATGGCAATAGCAATTTCGACGGTCTAAACCAGAATCCATTCTTCTATGCATCTCTCAATTGTCATTCCAGCTTTTAATGAAGAACGTCTGATTGAACGTTGCCTGCAGTCCATTGCTGCATCGCTCGCTGCAAATTTCAAGTCCTGTTTTACATCGGAAATTATTGTGGTCGACAATAATTCCACTGACAACACGGCCCATCTGGCAAGGCAGGCAGGTGTTCAGGTCGTGTTTGAGCCCATCAATCAAATCGGTCGGGCACGCAATGCCGGCGCGGCTCGGGCAACAGGGGACTGGTTGCTGTTTCTGGATGCGGACAGTATTTTGAATCCAGGATTGCTTGCTGATATCTTGTGGTTGATTGAAGACGGTAAGAGCGTGGGTTGTGGCAGCACACTACACATGCAAGGATTGCCACGGTGGGCGAACTGGACATTGCGACTGTGGACGGGCATGTCGATTCTGTTTCGCTGGGCGGCTGGTGCGCTGGTCGTGTGTCGTAGCGATGCGTTTCGTGATGTCGGTGGTTTCAACCAGGAACTCTATGCTGCTGACGAAATAAGCTTAAGTGTGCAACTCAAGCAGTGGGGGCGAAAACGCGGCCTTCAATTCATCATCTTGACAAAGCATCCGCTGGAGACGTCATCGCGCAAGGTGGCACTCTACTCCGGACGAGAAATTGCCAGTCAGATTCTGCGAGTCCTTCTACATCCGCATCGGACATTGCAAGACAAGAAGCAGTTATCGATTTGGTATGATGGAAGGCGTTGAATCAACACCTTCTCCAGAAGCCGCCTGACAACAAAGAAGCGAGAGGTCCGTGCCCCGCTGCCCACGCCTTGCTGCTGGAAAACTCCCCTACGATGTCCTGAACCGCCCAGCCGGTCGACTCCCGCTGTTTGCTTGAAGAAAATGTGTCCGTAGCCATTT
>VBOM01000038.1 GCA_005877535.1 Nitrospirota bacterium
ACACTCTATGATGAGCACCACCGCGAGGAGCGGGAGCTTATTTTGGGCGAAATCAAAAAACGATTTTGCACCATCTCACGCGGGCAGAAGATCGTCTACGTCGTGGATGCTCGGTTCGATGAAGAAAATGAAGCGAAAATCATTTCCCTCGCTCGCAGCGCGGACGCGCTCTACTGCGAATCGCCCTACCTGGACGTTGATGCCGAGAAAGCCCGCAACCGGTATCATCTGACAGCCAGACAGGCCGGCCTCATAGCACGCCGAGCCCAGGTGCGCAACTTGGTTGTCTTTCATTTCTCGCCACGGTATACCGCGCAGGGCGAGGCGTTGAAGCGGGAAGCGATGGAAGCGTTTCAAGGAACCTGAGGAGGACGCAACGTGAACGATTTTGTGAAATATGCCGTATACTTTCTATTGGGGGGGACCATCGTGAGTGTCTCCACCTACCTCGGGTCACAAGGCAAATCGTTCTTCGCCGCCTTTGCCAGCACCTTTCCCGCCATTACCGGCGCCACGTTCATCCTGATCTATCTGAACGGGGGCAACGACGCGATCGTCAGCTACGCGAAACACTTACTGTGGTTCGTCCCACCGTGGATGGTCTACGTCGTCTCCATGATAGCGGGCGTCCCCCGGTTCGGCTTTTGGCCTGCCATGATCGGCTCACTCGTGCTGTATCTGGGCTGCGTGGGGCTGGTGAAGATGGTCTTGAGGTAGATCTTTGATTAGAGCTCGCACAGTCGTCTCTTTACCAAAGGCTCAGGCCGCTCCGCTGAACTGGAGTCGATTCATTTCGCCGAGGGCCGACACCATTTGATCGAGGGCTGCGGTGACAGAGCGGCTCGCTGCTTGGGATGGGCCATCGGCCCCAGCCCAGATGTTGGGAGGGTTTTCGATCTGTCGCACATTCTGACAGAAGCGGACGATAGTCTGTTTCCAGTGGATGGGACCTGATCCTTCATTAAGAAATTGGATTCGATCCTGCGAGAAGGGCTGGTCGAACTGCGCAGCCCGCAGCTGCCACATGTGCTCCATCGCCTTCTGCCGCTCGGGACTGAACTCCAGCCCGCTGGCCCGTTCGTTGAGCGCCGCAAATAATCCCCCGACGATGTAGTCGACCTCCGATTCAGGGAACACCCCGACACAAGATTGCACGAGCAGATATTTGTGAAAGAGGAACACCTCGGCACTGATACGTGCTTCGTTCGCGGAAGGATCGTAGGCTCGGGCCAGCTCGCGCAACACATCGCCCGACGCTCCTTCAAGACAGGAGCCCAGCAAGCGGGCCAACTGGCGACCGAGCCCGAGTTACTCTGCCGGAGGCAACCGCTGCATGACCCTACGGTGGCTCCACAACCACCGCTGTGCCGCTGGCGCTGACCATCAACATGCTGCTGCTGGCGCCGATCGTTTCATAGTCGATATCAATGCCGACAATAGCATTGGCGCCCAGATTCCTGGCCTGCTCGCGCATTTCGCCAAGCGCAATGTCTTTGGCCTTGCGCAGCTCGGCTTCATACGCCGCCGATCGGCCGCCCACGATATCGCGAATCGACGCGAAGAAATCCCGAAAGATGTTCGCGCCGAGGATGGCATCCCCGGAGACCAATCCCAAATACTTGACCGCTTTCTTTCCGTCGATACTCGGTGTTGTCGATAAAATCATGCTCCCCTCCCGCTGAACGCCCCCATCCTCTCACCATTTGGAAGGAATCGCCAAGCCTTTCGCCGAATCCCCCGCTCCCGAGAAAACTGAACGACACCCACCCTGCTGGGAGAGGATCGGAGACCGGAGTAGATATTCATGAATGGTCCGCGCTAGGATCATGTCTTTGTCTCGCATGGAGCGCGCGCCGTGGAACCTACCCCTCTCCCTCAGAACCAGTCTGCAGACCTCATCGTCGAAGGCGCAAGGCAAAACAATCAGGTCACAGCCATCACCGGCGTATCAGGATCGGGGAAATCCTCCCTCGCGTTCGACACGCTGTTCGCTGAAGGCCAATGGCGCTATGTAGAATCGCTCTCCACCTATGCCCGCATGTTTCTCGACAAAGTGAATCGGCCTGATGTCGACCGGCTGATCAACGTCCGCCCCGCCATTGCGATCGAGCAGAAGAACCCCATCCGCACCGCCCGCTCGACGGTCGGGACTATGACCGAGATTGCCGACCTCTTACGTCTTCTGTTCGCCAAAGTGGGCCATCCGGTCTGCCCCGATTGCGCCATTGAGGCGCGCAGCTTTCACCCCGGGAGCGTCGCCGACGACCTCCTGAGCCATTGTGGCGACGCACGAGCGATGATCCTTTTCCCCGTCACAGCACCGGTGCCGAAGCAGGACCAGACCTTTCTCCAATCGCTGTTGCTGCGCGGGTTCACCAGGGTCCGGTGCGGCGAGGAAATCCTCGACCTCCATGAAACCCACACCCTTCCTAAAACCAGGCCGGACCATCTTCATGTGATACTCGATCGGCTGGTGATTCGGGAAGACAACCGATCCCGCCTCGTCGAAGCGATCGAAACCGCATTTCGCGAGGGCGAGGGCCTGTGCCGCGTGGAGGTCATCGACCAGGGCATCCGAACCTACAGTACGGACTTTCGCTGCCAACAATGTGGGCGAACATTCGACCCGATTCGTCCTGTCCTCTTTTCCTTCAACCATCCACTCGGCGCCTGTCCAGAGTGCAAAGGGTTCGGCAATATTCTTCGTTACGATCCCGACCTCGTCATTCCCGACCACAGCAAGTCGCTGGCCCAAGGCGCAATTGAACCCTGGAGCAAACCCAGCGGCGATTGGTGGCAGAAGCAAATGTTGCTCTCCATGAAGCGGCGTGGAGTCGACCTCACCATCCCCTACAAGGATCTGCCACAGAATATCCAGCAGATGCTCTGGCAGGGAGAAGGCAAGATGGAGGGCGTGCAACAATTCTTCGAATACTTGGAAGGGAAACGCTATAAGTTGCATGTGCGCGTCATGCTCAGCCGCTACCGAACGCCTGTCCCCTGCCCAGCCTGTGAGGGGTCTCGTCTCCGACCGGACGCCCGCTACGTGAAGATCGTAGGCAAAGATATTCATGAGGTTTCTGCGCTTACGATCGAAGAGGCTGCCGCTTGGATCACATCCCTCACCCTCTCTCCTTATGAATACCAGGTCGCCCGCGACATTCTCAGACAACTGACGGCCAAGCTTGACTTTCTCCTACGCGTGGGACTCAACTATCTCACGCTCTCACGTCAGACCCGCACACTCTCGGGAGGAGAGGCCCAGCGCGCAGCCTTGGCCAATCAACTCGGTGCACGATTGGTCGGCACGCTCTACGTCCTCGACGAACCGACCATCGGTCTCCACCCGCGTGACACAGCGACGCTCGCCAGCATCCTGCAAGAACTGGCAGTCCAGGGCAACACGGTCGTCGTCGTCGAACATGATCGCCAGATGATGTTGGCGGCTGACTATCTCATCGAACTGGGCCCTTTGTCGGGAGAGAAAGGGGGCGAAGTGATCTGCGCGGCACCACAACAGGAATTCATCGCTGACCGTCGTTCAATCACGCCACGCTACCTACGTGGGGAAGACGAGATTGCGACGCCCAGGTCTCGGCGGAAAGGAAACGGAAAAATTCTTGTCATAGCAGGTGCTTGCGAAAATAACCTCAAGGATCTCTTCGTCAGAATTCCGCTCGGCATGTTGGTCTGTGTCACCGGCGTTTCAGGGTCGGGCAAGAGCACGTTAGTCGAAGACACGCTCTACCGAGCCATCGCCCGTGCCTTTCGTGTCGAATCACTGCCAATGGGCAAATTTCACGCAATTAAAGGGATCGAGCATCTGACCGGTATTAGGCTCATTGATCAGGAGCCGATCGGCCGAACGCCGCGCTCGAACCCGATCACCTACCTGAGAGCATTTGATGAAGTTCGCTCTCTCTTCGCCTCTGAGCGCGATGCGCTCCGGCGCGGGCTCACCGCAGGCCATTTCTCTTTCAATACCACCGGGGGCCGGTGTGACCGATGCGACGGGAGCGGCGTTGAGAAACTCGAGATGTATTTCTTTGAAGATATCTATGCCATCTGTGAAGCCTGCGACGGACGGCGATTCAAACCTGACGTACTCTCCATTCGCTACCGGGGGAAGACGATTCATGAGGTGCTGCAGATGACGGTTGAAGAGGCGCTGGGGTTTTTTAGCGGCTCGCCCAAGCTCACGGAAAAACTCCGCCTCCTCTCGTCCATCGGGCTCGGCTATCTCCGACTCGGCCAATCCGCGACGACCCTCTCAGGGGGCGAAGCTCAGCGGTTGAAAATCGCCGCCGAGCTCAAAGATTCATCCGCGAAGAATGTGCTCTATATCATGGATGAGCCGACCACCGGCCTGCACGTCGAGGATATCAAGAGGCTCCTGGCAATCCTGCAGAAGCTGGTGAACAGCGGCAATACCGTGGTGGTGGTGGAGCATAATCTCGACGTCATCAAGTCAGCGGATTGGATTATCGACTTAGGACCAGAAGGCGGATCCGCAGGCGGGCAGATTGTGGCGGAGGGAAGACCGGAGCAGGTGGCGAAAGTCATGGCCTCACATACAGGACGGTTCCTAGCAGGCGCTCTCATGCCAGCTGCTTACAGCAATGGTTCCTGACACTTTTGTTTCACCGGCCTGGGTATAGGACTCTCGCTTGCGCCCTCTTGGATTGCGCTGGTTATCCATCTTCTCAGAGCCCCGGTCTCGGCTCCGCTACGATGCTGAGTTCCAACGGAGAACCGCCGCGCCTGATTTCGAGTTTCAGTGCCTGCCCCGCTTCGACCTGGCACAGTCGTTTGGCTTCGGGATCGGAGGTGACTGTCGCCAGAGCGATGCCGTTACAGGCGACGACTCTATCACCTACCTTGAGCCCCGCTTTCTCGGCAGGCAGGCCGCTACGAAGTTCCCGCACGAGGTAGTATCGAGCGCCCGCCAATTCCTGTAACTCCCAATTGACGCCGATTCGTCCGGACCCGAGCAAACCCGTCTGCGAACCGAACCGAGTGAGAATGCGATGGGCGATGACGCGGGCCAAGCCCTCGGGATCGTCGTCCGTGGCGTCAGAACTGTGGCCTTCTCCGTTGAATAACACTACGCCGCTTTCGACATCGACTATCCGAAAAGCCAGTGACACGCGGCTGACCTGCTCTCCCACAGTTCGTTCCCATTGCTGCACTTCGCCTACGACAATGGCCTGAGCACCGACGAGTTTTCCGACTTTCAAAACGTCGGCATCATCCGCATACTGCAGTTGGACGACCTGTTCTTTGAACACTTCGTCGAGCTTAGCTCGTTCGACCATATTGACGTCCAAATCCAACAATAAGGTCGTCACAATCCCGGCGACACGAGAGCCGGATCCTTTGGTGGCTGCCGCATCGACGAACGGCATTACTGCCATCGTACGGTAGCGATCGATCGTGTCCCGATTGATCGGACCGACGCCGGTGACGACCGGCTCAGGACGTCCGAGCATTCCGCCTGATCCTAGGGCGGCGATGCCGGACGAGGCACAGGCGCGGCGCCGTTGCAGAATGGCAGAGGGCGTACCCCACGCACAGAGTTCGTCGTTCACCAGCACGATGTGGTATGGATATTCGCGTTGATGTTCCGCGGCAAGGTTGGTGAAAGGATAGAAAATACAGCCGCCGACCCAGATCGAGATCGGGCAGAGAGCCAACTCATAGAGCCACTGTTTGCGGGCCGTGAGCGAGTATTCCCAGATCAGCAGACGGCCATCGTCACGCAGCACACGGTCCGGCCGACCGATCTGGTCGATCACCTCAGCCTTCGTCATCGGTACGGCTAGCCGGTCCAGCTTGGATTCCGACTTCACCACGGTATACAGTACGCCACATCCGGAGCAGGCACTGACAAGAAGAGCCAGGCCGATCCAACAGCCAATCCGATTGACCATATCAACGCAGCTCCAGGGAGCCCAACCGCACGAGGAGCAGGGTAACACCTGCACGAGAAGGCTGCAATTGAGCGTAGTGAGGACAAGACGCGAGACTAACAGGTTATTGAAAAACTGGTAGGCACTCATCTCCTGGCGGAGACTCCAGCAGGATGCTCAAAAATTCCGTCAGCAAGGCCGCAGCCGATGAAAGCACCGGAGGCGTAGCCTCTGGGCTACGTTGAGGATGCTTTCGAGGTTAGAACGCCGCTGGGCGGGATTTTTCAGCATCCTGCTAATTCAAGGAGGGATCGAACGGCATGTCCGCATAGTGGCGATAGTCATCACCCAGCTTGCTCACGATGTCAGGCCAGATACGTGTGGGATCTTTGTCGAAGACGGCATTGGGATCTGCTGGAATGGCAAACCAGGATCCGGTCTGCATTTCAGACT
>VBOM01000039.1 GCA_005877535.1 Nitrospirota bacterium
TCCCTCGTACCGTGCCGCAAGCTCTTCAGTCGCTTCTCCAAAATCAGGATTGCTGGAAAATAGCGTCATCTGTCCTGAGACAAACGACACCTTCACCGCGCTCGCCTTATCACGGGACAGTACGGAGACTCGCCGAAGTGCACTCTCAAGCTCGCTACGGTTGACCCCGATTTTCCCGCCGCTCTCTTTCGGAATCACCTGCTGATAATTCGGGTAGTTCCCTTCCATGAGCCGCGAGGTCAGCAGCAGCCCGCTTTTCCGGAAAATCATGAGATTTTTGGTGAACCCGATTAAAGGTTCGCCTTCGCCGCCTTCTTCCAGAAGACGCTGCATCTCATGCGCCGCTTTCTTCGGAATGATAGCTTTGATTTCTTGCGGAGCACCTTTGGCGCCGGCCTTTCCGACCTCCTGCTCGGCAACCGCCAACCGATGTCCATCGGTGCCGACCAACCGCAAGATCGTTTTCTTCTCCGACGTGATGAGGGTCACCAGTAGTCCGTTGAGAATATAGCGCGCGTCATTGTCTCCGGCGGCGAAGAGGGTCTTGCGAATCAGCTCCAGGAAACCGGCCCCAGCGAGGGGAATGAGCCCCTCCCGTTCGATCGTGGGCAACGCGGGATAGTCGGTGCTGGGAAGCCCGACGATCTTAAATTGGCTCTTGCCGGCGTGAATCGTCGTCCAATTATTGTCACCCGAGGTGATTTCGATTTCACCGACCGCCAGTTCCTTGATGATTTCATAGAGCTTCCGAGCCGAGACCGTGATCCCTCCCGGCTTCTCCACGGTAGCCTTGTAGTGCCCGCGCATGCCAATTTCGAGGTCGGTGGCGACAATTTCCACCCCCTCCTGCTTCGCCTCGATCAAGATATTCGAGAGGATCGGCATCGTGTTGCGCTTCTCGACGACACCTTGGACCCGCTGGAGACCCGTCAAGAGTTCAACTCGTCCCATACGCAGTTTCATTATCTCTTCCCTTTGGCGCAGCCCCTCACGCTCGCAGGATCTGCTCCTTCAAACTGTCCAGTGTGGCACTCAATGCACTGTCGTTGTCTTTCGCTTTTATGACCTGCTTGCAGGCATGGATGATCGTCGTGTGGTCTTTGCCTCCGAACTGCCGCCCGATCTCAGGATACGAGGAGTCAGTGAGCTCCCGACAAAGATACATGGCGATCTGTCTCGGATGCACCAACGTTTTGCTGCGGCGACGGGATTTCAGGTCGGCGATCTTCACATGGAAGCGCGCGCCCACTGTTTCCTGAATATCATCCATCGACACGATCTTTTTCTTGGTGCCGATCAGATCCCGAAGCACGCTCTTGGCCATCTCCAGCGTGATCGTTTGACCGGTGAGCGAGGCATAGGCGCCGAGACGCACCAGGGAACCCTCGAGCTCACGGATATTGCTCTTCATCGTCGTAGCGAGAAACTGGATGACATCTTCCGGCAACGTGACGCCCTCGTCCTCGGACTTTTTCCGTAAGATGGCAATCCGTGTTTCGACGTCCGGCGGCTGGAGATCCGCGATCAGTCCCCATTCAAACCGTGACCGCAACCGTTCTTCGATATCCGGCATGTCTTTCGGGAAGCGATCGCTCGAAAGGACGAGCTGTTTATGCGCTTCATAGAGAGCATTGAACGTGTGGAAAAATTCCTCTTGCGTGCGTTCCTTGCCCGCCAAAAATTGAATGTCGTCGATCATCAACATGTCGATATGACGATATCGCTTCCGCAGATCCATCATTTTGTCGTATCGAATGGAGTTGATGACCTCGTTCGTAAACTGCTCAGTCGTCAGATAGGCAATCCGGAGATCGGTCCGTTCAGCGACATAATTTCCAATGGCATTCAAGAGGTGCGTCTTCCCCAGCCCTGTCTCCCCGTAGATGAAGAGTGGGTTATAGGCTTTCGCCGGCTGTTCAGCGACCGCCATACAGGCAGCATGGGAAAATTGGTTTCCCGCGCCTACTACGAAATTCTTGAATGTATACTTTGGGTTAAGCTGTATCCCTCGTTTGGACCGTGACAAGGCCCCTGACCGCCCTGGTACAGCAATACCCCCACTATTCTCAGTCTGTTTTGCCGTATGTTTATGAAAGATCACGAAGGTGATTGCGGTATCTTCCCCACCTCGGGCAGCAGAGACGGCTTCAGCCAGGAGAGGCCCGTAGTGTTGGCTTAACCAATCACTAAAGAACTTATTCGGGACACTCAGTTGAGCCGTGGAGTCCTCAATCCTTTCGAGGTGAATCGGTGTAAACCACGTGTCATAAACCTGTTTTGGCACTTTCCCTTGGATATAAGCCAAGGCAGTCTGCCATTCGCTTGAGATAGTCATAATTCCTGAATCATTCTACATACACAGGTTTATTCACACCTGTTGATAACCTGTTTTTTCGTGAGGTCTTTCGTTCTTAATTTCAATCATTATCAGACATTAAAATAATCACTTCTTTACCAGTTACCCAATCACCACAGCTTATGGACTCTGCATGCAGGAGTTACCCAGAGTCAATCCCCAATACTCTCCACAAAGACGACCCCGCGAGAAACCGTTACACTCAACTCTTTAATCTCTATCCACAATATCCACTGCCCCTACTCTTATTCCTTCTCCTCCTCTGATCTTTCTCTATCACATAATATTTCAGGAAAAGAGCTGGTCACACACCTATACAACAATGATGTGTTCAGATGAGAAAATTTTCTCGACAAAGTCGTCATATGTCATCGTTGGATGTGAAGATTCACCTACCATTCCCTCTGGAGCAACTACTATTCCCTTCACAGAGGAAGGAACTACCAATGCCGTTTGCTCAATGAAGACGATATCCATATCTGCATCATTAGCTCGAAAGATCGATGAGGAGATGAGCTCTGGAGGTTGTCGAAGAACATAAAGTGTCGCACCCATGATAAATATCTTAAAAAATCAGACTACTGTCAGCAGACCGAACGAAATGTCTGATCTCATCCGCTGTTTGAGTTGTCACGGAAAAATCATCAGACCACGCATCCATTGCCGTTCCTGGCTCGACGATAAATGGAATGGATAAGTGTTTAAAGGAAGGAAGATATTTTTCAAGAATATCGACATCGACTATCTCGTCTGTGTTTTCCATCAGAAGCGAGGGAGCGCGTCCTAGGAGGATAACGGTCGTTTCATGGTCCCCGGAACAAAGGCCCAGAGCAATACGAAGTGCTTCAACAGGACGAGCCGTAACGAAAGGATCTTCTGAAATCACCACAGCAATACGTTTCGACATAGAAAATTAAACGCAATAACAGCAACTTCTTATGTAAATGCAAGAAAGCGATCGCAACCATCAATTATTCCCGACAATACAACCAGCCCGGACAAAGAAACCCGCGAATCGACAGTGGTCGTGAGAACACCATGTCGTTGACACCCATAGGCACAGACAGACATCTTTACACCATCATCGATCAAACCAAGATAGCGTCGATCCACAACGGTCTTTACTCCTTCATCGATGAGATAAAGATAGACTTCGACTCCTCTCTGCAAAGCAGCCCGCGCCAGCTGGACAACAGTCTCAACACTGGGATGAGAAGGGGGTGTGGATAACAAGAGACCTAATTTGAGAGCCGCCATAAAAATAAACAAAACACATCAATATAATCAATTACTTATGAAATTTACTATGATCGAGCCTACGAGGTTTTCCTCATAAAGTCAACATCAAAAAATTGCTCTTTTATGAGGGAAATGTACGAGTTTTAAGGAGGGAGGAGAGACCGGCCAGAGGAAGTTCCTCTTGAGCCTTCGACGAGAGGTTGCGGAGAATCACGGAGCCGCGAGCCGCCTCATCATCACCTAGAAGAATGGCGTAACGGCATTTCGATCTATCGGCTTGGCGAAGATGAGCCTTAAGCGTGGTGGCACGATAGTCACATTGGGCCGAAAGTCCAATTCGACGAAGTTCCTCGAGAAGCACA
>VBOM01000040.1 GCA_005877535.1 Nitrospirota bacterium
AGGATTCGACACCGAATTGATGGAACTGCCGGAGGCGCCCCGCCTGCGGCCGCTCATGGCGGAACATCGGACCGATGTAGAAATATTTCTGTGGGAGCGGATCGGCCGCCCTATTGTGCTCGATGAAGGCGCGGACCGTGCCTGCTGTGCCTTCCGGGCGCAAGGTCAGCGAGGTTCCATCCCGGTCGGGAAATGTGTACATCTCCTTCTCGACGATATCTGTCTCCGCGCCAATACTCCGGGCAAAGAGCGCAGTGAGTTCGAAGAGGGGGATACGGATCTCCTGATACCCGTAGCAGAGCGCCCAGCGCCTCGCCGAATCCTCAATCAGACGCCACCGAGGG
>VBOM01000041.1 GCA_005877535.1 Nitrospirota bacterium
ATGCCATGGCTTAGTGAGCTGGCTGAGTACTGGTAACGACTGTGAGATTGGGGATGCGCCGTCACAGAATGTACTGAAGATTCACTGCACTGCTGGGCTGAGAGGGAGTTTCGGGAAGGGACCCGAAGACATTCACTGTAGAATCCCAGCAGCCGCACTGGCAGCTCGCATTTCAGGTGCACATCGAGTTGGAAAAACTGCATGTGCGCAGGCCCTCGCGCTGGTCCTGAACAGGGGCATGGGCGACCCGTAGTGTCCTACGGATGGCCCCTGGATGTCTATGTCCGAATGGAGGGTAGGAGCGGAGTACGATGCGGAATACCTTCGGAGAGAATCGGGAGTTCTACGGCGCTGGCTATTCAATCATCGGAACGAGTCGCCAATACGAGCGGGTTTGATTTGGTGCCGAAGGCGGGACTTGAACCCGCACGGCTTGCGCCACACGCCCCTCAAACGTGCGTGTCTGCCATTTCACCACTTCGGCACTTGGCAGGAGCTTGAAAAACCCCCACAACTGCGTTCTCGCGTCGCTCAAACCCTCAACATACAGAAGAGAACCCCTCGGATGTCGGAATCACTTGAGGAACTTTTCCGTTCGCCAAGATCCAGCTACAGGGCGAACGGCTCACACGAAGTGCGGACTGTACCTCCTCGGACTTTCGCTTGCTGCGGCCTTGTTGCAGGGATTCTTGAAGCTCCTACAAAAGGGAATGCTCAAATAGACTGTCACGTTGTTTCGTGCCTGCGTTTCACGCTTTACGAACGCCGAGCTACCGAGGGAGCCGCATTATAGAAGTGGGCCAAAATCCTTGTCAATCAATAGACGGTCCGGTAGAATCTGGCGGCGCATACTCACCGGATCCTCCAACGTTGTGCAGAGTCACCACAACCTCACTTCCCTGCTCGATGATACCGTTGAACGACGGGCACAGGGGTCCGTCGCTGCGTTGTTCGACGTCGACAACACGCTCCTGCCTGGAGTGGCCAGCGAGGTACGATTCTTCCGGTTTTTGTGGCGGCGCGGACTGGTGGGATGGAGCGAGTTGAGCCGGAGTGTTGCCTGGCTGGCGGGGCACGTTCCCCCTTTCTCGCTGCACTCGCTCCGAGAGCAAAAAGTGTATCTGACGGGCAAGCGCCCCGCAGACATTGAATCGTGCGCGCGGGAGTTCTGTCAGGCCGAGATGATCGGCAAGCTGTCCCTGCAGGGTCGCGCAAGGCTAGACGCGCATCGACAGGCCGGGCACCAGCTGATTCTTGTGACTGGCGCACCTGATTTTTTGATCGTGCCCCTTGCGGAATTTTTGGGCGTGTCCACGGTCTTCGCGGCGAAGCCGGAGCAACGGAATTCCGTCTATACCGGTGCGTTGATTCCCCCGTTGCCCTATGGCGGTGGCAAGCGTGAGCTGATCCTCGCCCACGCTCACGGAATGGGCCTCGATCTGGCCGGCTCCTACGCCTATGGCGACAGCCCCGGCGACCGCGACATTCTTGAACTGGTCGGGTACCCCCTGGTGGTGAACCCGATCCGGGGCATGGCTCGCACGGCGCGCCGCCTCGGCTGGCCTGTCACAACGTGGGAGTAACGCCGTGAATCGTTCAGCGTTAACCAATTCTGCGGTTACACAGTGTCCAGACGTTTCCAGCAGGCGTTTCACGATTAACGTTTCACGTTTCACGTCTTGAGCCATGCGCATCACCGAAATCTTCCATAGCATTCAAGGTGAGTCGAGCTACGCCGGACAGCCCTGTGTGTTTGTGCGACTGACCGGATGCCCGCTCCGCTGCACCTGGTGCGATACCGACTATGCCTTTTATGAGGGGCACGAGTTCTCGATCGATGAGGTCCTGGCGAAGGTGCAAACCTATGGGTGCCGCCTCGTGGAGGTCACCGGAGGGGAGCCGCTTGTTCAACCAGAAAGCTTCCCGCTCATGACCAGACTGTGCGACGCCGGGTATACAGTCCTTCTAGAGACCAGCGGCGCCGTCGATATTGCACCGGTCGATCCGCGTGCGCATGTCATCCTGGATGTGAAGTGTCCGGGGAGCGGTATGACAGACCGGATGCACTGGACGAATCTTTCTCAGCTGGCCGCCAAAGACGAGGCGAAGTTCGTCATGGCTGACCGAGCCGACTACGACTGGGCCCGTGAGATCCTTACTCAGTATGACGTAGCCAGCCGCTGTCCGGTGCTTTTCAGTCCGGTCTTTGGCTCGCTCGATGTGCGTCAGCTGGCAGAGTGGATCCTGGCTGACCGTCTGCCGGTCCGTTTTCAATTACAGATGCACAAGTATATATGGGCGCCCGATATGAGAGGGGTGTAAGGAACGTGAAACGTATGTCGTTAATCACGCGAGACTTGCGAGGAAAGCGGAACTGGTCGGAAGTGTCATCTTCGCGAGTCGCGCCTGTCGTGCAGGTCTCGCTCACGATTCATGCGCAATGAGAACCAAGGAGATGTGAATGAAGATCATGCAGGTCACGGTACAGGTTGAGCGAGCGGAGAAGGCATCCGCAGAGTTGTTGGTACTCACGCACTGTGAAGGAGAGGCCTTGGCCAAACAGGATGCGGCCCTGCTCGATCGGGCCCTCGGTGGCGCGTTGAGCAAGCTGGTGCAATCCAAGGAATTCGAAGGCAAGGCCAATGAAGTATTGTTGTATCACACGCAGGACCTGGTACCTGCGATGCGGCTCGTGCTGGTCGGTTTGGGCAAGAAGAACGAGGTTACGATTGAGACGATCCGACAAGCGATGGGCTCAGCCGCGAAGCGCGTCCGTCAGGCGAAGGTCGGGTCCTATTCGGTGGTGCTGCCAACCGCGATGCCCGGCGGAATGTCATGGGTCGAGGTGGCACAGGCAATGGTTGAAGGGGCGATCCTGGGCAGTTATCAGTTCACCGTCTATCGGAGCGAGGCCGCCTCAGGGCAAGACGTCGCGGAGATGAGGATTCTCATTCCGAAAAAGGGTCAGTTGCGGCAGGTCACTGAAGGTGTCCGGCGCGGCGTCGCCACAGCAGAGGCCACCGTCTTTGTCCGCGACCTCTGTAATCATCCCTCCAACATCCTGACCCCCACCAGAGTCGCCGACGAAGCGAAGACCATCGCCAAGGCTGAAGGAATCACGATCAAGATTCTCGAGCAGAAAGAGATGGAACGTTTGGGGATGGGGGCACTGCTCGGCGTGGCGCGCGGGAGCCAGGAGCCGCCCAAGTTCATCATCCTTGAATACAACGGCGCCAAGAAAAAAGACACGCGTCCAGTCGTGCTGGTCGGGAAAACGATTACCTTCGATACGGGTGGGATCTCGCTGAAGCCTGCCGAAAATATGGAACACATGAAGGCCGATATGACGGGAGGGGCCGAAGTTCTGGCTTCGATCAGAGCGGCGGCCAGACTCAAGCTCCCGCTGCGTCTCATCAGCATCCTGCCCGTAGCGGAAAACATGCCTGGTGGCAGGGCGATGAAGCCGGGCGATATCGTCACGACACTGTCGGGGAAGACCGTCGAAGTGCAGAACACGGATGCGGAGGGCCGGCTCATCCTGGCCGACGGCCTTGCCTATGCAATGCGCTATAAGCCGGCGGCCCTGATCGACATTGCGACGCTCACGGGGGCCTGTGTGGTAGCGCTCGGTCAATTTGCAATCGGGATGTTCGGGAGCGACCAGCCACTCAAAGAACAGATCCAGAAGTCGGGACAGAAGGCCGGCGAACGTGTGTGGGAGATGCCCTTGTGGGAGGAATATTTCGAACAGCTCAAGAGTGATGTCGCCGATATGCGCAACATCGGTGGCCGTCGGGGCGGCATGATCACCGCGGCGCTCTTTCTGAGCAAGTTCGTGGGGGACTGCCCGTGGGTGCATCTCGATATTGCCAGTACGGATTGGAGCGAGCGGGAACGGGCCTACATTCCGAAGGGTCCCACCGCAATTGGAACCAGGTTATTGGTGCAATACCTGATTGATCGGAGCCTCTAGCATTGGAGCGATATCGACTGACCTCGCGCGAAAAGATCGGGCAGCTCTTCATGGTCGGGTTTCTGGGCACATCGGTGACGCCCGATCTGGCCTCGTTCATCAAAGAGTACAGGCCAGGCGGGGTTATTCTCTTCTCTCGAAATCTAGAATCCGTCGAGCAGATGGTCGACCTGACCAACGACCTGCAAGCCTGCAGCCCCCAATCGCCGTTGTTGATTTCGATCGATCAAGAAGGTGGTCGGGTCTCCCGTCTTCCGAAGGGCTTTACGATTTTCCCCCCTTGCGGCCTGTTGGGTCGCTGCAACTCAACCGAATTGGCGTACGCAGCTGCGGCCACCATTGCCAGAGAGCTGCGGGCGGTGGGCGTGAACATGAATATGGCGCCGGTGCTCGACGTGAACAGCAATCCGGACAATCCGGTCATCGGCGACCGCGCGTTCGGTACGACGCCGGATGTGGTCTGTGAACTGGGGTTGGCGACGGCGGCAGGGCTGCAAGACAACAAGGTCGTAGCCTGCGGCAAGCACTTTCCCGGTCACGGCGATACGAATGCCGATTCCCACAAAGAACTCCCGGTGGTCGAGGCATCGCGGGAGCGATTGGAAGCTGTCGAATTGCTCCCGTTTCGCCGTGCTGTTGAGAAGGGGATCGCGTCCATGATGACCGCGCACGTACTCTACCGGGCCCTCGATCACGAATTGCCGGCCACGCTCTCGCCGACCATCATTAACAACTTCTTGCGTCAGAAGCTGAGATACGACGGAGTGGTGTTGACGGATGACTTAGAAATGCACGCGATCATCGACCATTATGGCATAGAAGATGCTGCGGTTCGTGCAGTGCTGGCGGGATGCGATGTCTTGTTGATTTGTAAAGATCGGGATCGGGAAGTCGCCGCCTTCGGGGCGGTGGAGCAGGCGGTGGCATCAGGCACGATTTCCGTCGATCGGTTAGACCTCTCGGCGGCTCGAATCGCCCTCTTGAAAGACCGGTTTGTGTCGCCCTATATGCCGGTGACGGTATCCGAGGCAAAGC
>VBOM01000042.1 GCA_005877535.1 Nitrospirota bacterium
TGAGTCTGGTTGCGAGCAGCTGCAATGTGCCGGCTGTCCGCATGGAGAAGGTCCGGTCTTGTTTGGGTTTCATATTGTCTTCTCGGCAATCTGTGATGAGTGCCTGCAAGTCTGCGATCGTATCCAGGTCACGCCAGGTGGTGGTGAGCCCGACAGATAAACCCAGTGTCTCGGCCTGCTGTTGTGTGACGGCGAGGACTTGGTCGGTGGACCAGGGCACCCCGGTGAAGAGTTTCTCTGCCGGCTGCTTGAGGCCGATGAGGTAGTACCCACCATCCAGGGCTGGTCCCAGGACCACGTCCGAGCGGTCGAGCATCGCGAACGCCTCTTGATACACAGATAGAGGCAAGGTCGGGACATCGGTCCCCACGATGATCACCTGCTTGTAGCCTTTGGAGAATAAGTCGACAAAGGTGCGGTGTATCCGCTGGCCCAGATCCTCTCCTACTTGATCCAACAGGCGGACACCCTGTCGTTCTTCCATAATTTTGAAGAACACAAGATCAGAGGAAGGAGCACAGGCCAGGTACCGATGGAACGGGAGTTGAAATGTTGCAACAGCGAGTTTGGTCCGTTCCAGCATGTCGAGGATGAAACTGCCGTGCAGGGTGGCCGCCTCGTCTGGCGTCAGCGGCGGGCAAAGCCGCGTATTCACTTCGCCAGGAATCGGAGCCTTGGCGAAGATCACTAGAGCAGTGTGCGGCGTCAGGCGTGCTGCGTCAGGCGATGGAGAGGATGCCGGTCTTGCGACCTGTGATGGTCTACTTTTTAAGCTCGCCACCCCTCACCCCTTGGGATCTATCGGACGGCTTTGTACCAGTCAACTAAATACGATGGCCTGACACCGATCCAGTACAGGAATCCAGTTCATCATCCTGCTGATGATGCTTCCCCACGCCGAAGGGCGGTCGAATCGGACATCGAACCGTCCGCCCACCAGCCGTTGATCGGCCAATGTCGTGTCGATCATCGTTTTGGCATCGCCTGGAAGTTGCGTGTCGGCATGGAGAAACAATAGGATTTCTCCGCGACTGGCCTTTGCGCCTTCATTCATCTGCCGGGCGCGTCCACGGGGAGCGGTCACCAGCCGTACGGGGCTCTGTGCCGGGGACTGAGTCCTTCGTCTGTATGACTCGACCAGCACAGGGGTCTGATCGAGGCTCCCTCCATCCACCACGATGAGTTCATCGAAGCCGAGCGCGGCGGTTTGCGCGAGTGTGGCCATGATTGTCAGTTCTTCGTTCAGTGTGGGGATGATGACGGAAATCGGCATCGCCATGACACGCTAGAAGGTTGCGGAAAACTATGTTGGCACAGGAGCCTTTCGATGGTCCACATGTCTGGCACAACAGGAGAACGCTCCTTCAGGATAGCCGAGCGAGAAAAGCGAGACGAGAGAGAGGAGTGAGAGTTTGATGTCCTAAGTTCGAGATATTCGGAACTTCGAACCCCGAACTTCGAATCGCGCCTTTCTCGCACGTCTCGCATTTCACGCGCCACGGTCCATAAACGCCGGTGGATATTTTGAGCATCCTATTTTAGGTGGGTTTCTTCGGTTCGTTGAACATGAAATACATGACGACAATCACAGTGGACCAAAACAACACTTGCTTGTGCCAAAAGAGGACTTCCCCATAGTGGTATAAGACACCTGCGAGCAGGAGGGCGCCGCCGATGACGCTGTAGCGGAGGGTCGTGTTTTCGACGACCGCATTCGCCCATACGGCAACCCCACCGAAATAAATCAAGAAAGGAATGACGTCGATCTCGAATCCCCCGCTGATCGAGAGGAACACATCGAGGAAGCCGATGAAAATGAGAGCGGTGCCCACGATCATCCCGGCGACACGCATCTGATTGTCGCCCCGGGAGCCGTCATCTGGCTCGCGGCGCAACGGCTCGCGTGGTGGTTCTGGCGACATGGTCAGCTGGTTCCTAAAGGGGTTTACCTGTTGGTGCACGATTTGCGTGGATGCACGTTACTCTGGGTGCTTACGCAGGCTGGTCTCGTCGTTCGTCGTTCGTGAATCGTGAACGGGATAAGCAACACGTGCGCGACAGGCGCGACTCACGAAGATGAAACTTCCGACTCGTCCCACTTTTCTCGCAAGTCTCGCGAGTTTCGCACGAATAACCAGATACGCGTCACATGTATCGAGCACACTGCATGAAAAACGCCTCGTCCCTGGGCAACAAGGCTCTCTTGGCAGACTCAGCTCGGGCGGGTGAAGAAGCCGTTGGGGTTGGCAGGGTGAGAAGAGCGGCTGTTCCAGCATCCTGCAGCCCGGACTTTTCATGACGGTGTGTCGCGAAGTTGCCGAGCCTTGTCGTGAGATCAGCGCGCGGAGCCCGGGGGACTGGCTCCGCCGTCTGCGGCGGTGCCTGTCCCGCTCCCAGGCAGGGGACAGGCGCCAGGAAGAAGGGCGCCAGTCCTCAACAGTACGGTGAGGATCCGAGAGGCGAGCCCGCCGGCCGGACATTTGTCGCAGCAGCGGATTGGCGGTTGCAGCAGAAGTGTTCATGAATAATGCGGGCTACACCTTAAAATGTTTGCTCAACGTAAGACCTTGGCGCTGATACGAGGATCCGAGAGCCGTGCCATAGAGCTGACTGGGGCATGCGAGCATCCTGTCGTATACAACCTTAAAAAATGTTTGTCCATCGTGGATCAGGAAAGGCACGTCGTGGGGGCGGACCTCCAGGACCACTTGGGTGCCGTGCAGCTCGCCGCGGCCGTACCCGAATCCCGGATCAAAAAATCCGGCATAGTGAGTCCGTAACTCGCCGCAGGCTGCTTCGAAGGCGACCATTTCGGCCGCGTAGCGGGCGGGAACGCGAATCCGTTCTTTCGACGCGAGAATGTAAAACTCCTCCGGTTCCAAGAGGAGACTGTCCTGGCGGTGGCGGTACAGGGGCTCCCAAAAATCGAGCGCCGCATAGTGGCCGACCTTTGACAGATCGATGACATGACTGTTCTTCTTTGCCCGATAGCCGATGATCGGCGCGCCGTTTCGGTCGTCTCCCTTCAGATCGATGCGGAGAAACAGGCCACGGTCTGTACGGAGATCACGGGTATCCAGCGCGTGCTTCGTGGGAAGATTGTGGTAGAGCAAGGGTTCTCTCTTGTGGAGTGTCTGAAGCGACCGGTCTGATACGGTGGCGTCGCCGCGCACGAAGCGAATTTGATTGAGGGAGTACCCGGTCTGTACCTTGATGGCGAACGAGCGTGGGACGATTTCCAGATAGAGAGGCCCTGCATAGCCGGCTCGGATTTCATCGAATCCTGTGTTGAGATCCGTCACGACGCGGGTAAAGACGTCCAGCCGCCCAGTCGTACTCTTGGGATTGGTCCGCGCCCGGAGGGTCCTGGGTAAGGCCAGGCGTTCCAGCAGCGGCACTAAATAGACGTGGCCTTTTTCGAGAATAGCCCCCTCGGTTAGGTCCATCTCGTACATCACGAGGTCGGATTGATAGAAGTCCAGGACGTTGAGTCGGCTCGTGATCTCGGACAACTCCGGCAGGAAGCTGCTGATCAACCGATAGGCCTTGCGCCCGAGCCGCAGATCGAGACTGGCCGGCTGGATCTGCCGGTCTTCGATCGGCACGTCCGCGCGAATGGCACGGCTGGCGATCATCTGCTTAATCTGTTGGTAGGGCAAAATGCCCTGCGTGGTGCTGGTGCTCACAGGTCGTCGAGCTTTCCATTACCGCACGATCCCAGTGAAGGCACTGCGCTGACCATCGGCAGCTCCCGCGCGGATTCCAGTGGCGGTTGTGGATAGTGGAATGCCTTGTTCTCATAGTTCTTCAAGAGGACCCCTGCGGCATCCAGGTGCACCATGTAGTCGCCAGGGAGCAAGGGAATCTTGCCGCCCCCGCCTGGCGCATCGATCACGAAGTGCGGAACCGCCATCCCGCTTGTGTGGCCCTGCAACGACTTAATGATATTCAGCCCAGTCTCGACCGTGGTGCGGAAGTGATTCGTTCCCTTGGTCAGGTCGGCTTGATAGAGATAATAGGGTTTGATGCGAGCGAGCAGGAGCTGATGCATCAATCGTTTCATGATGTCCGGATCGTCGTTGACGCCTTTGAGCAGCACGGTTTGCGCGCCGAGTGGTATGCCGGCATCGGCCAACATCCCGCAGGCTGTTTTGACTTCAGGCGTCAGCTCGTCCGGGTGATTGAAATGCAGATTCATATATACAGGGTGGTACTTTTTCACGATCGCGCAGAGTTCCGCTGTGATCCGTTCCGGCAACGTGCCCGGCACCCGGGAGCCGAGGCGAATCAGTTCCAGATGTGGGATGGTACGCAGGGCCTTGAGTATCCGCTCTAACAAATGATCCGGCAGAAGCAAGGGATCGCCGCCGGAGAGAATGACGTCGCGCACTTCGCTATGCTCGCGCAAGTAGGCGATGGCCTGGTCGAGTTCGCCTTTCTTGAGGAATCCTGGTTTCCCGACCAGCCGTTTTCTCGTGCAGAACCGACAATAAATCGGGCACTGGTTCGTCACCATCAATAGAACACGGTCCGGATAGCGATGGACAAGATGTGGGACCGGACTCATCAGGTCTTCCTCGAGCGGATCAGCCTCCGCTTCGAAATCTTCCATCTCAGCGATGTCCGGGACCACCTGTTTCCAAATGGGGTCGCCCTTTTCTTTCATCGTCGCCATCACCGTGGGGGTAATCCGCATCGGATAGTCGCCTACGATGGCTTCGATTTCTTTTACGTCGAGACCGAGCCGATCCGCCAAGTCTTTTGGTTTCACAATGCTGTCAGCGAGTATGCGTCTCCATGCTTCCATGCCGGTCTCCTTTAGGTCGAGTGGATCAGCAGGTCTGCTGGTGCGATTAGCAGGATGCTGAAAAAGTCGCTCTTCTCACCCGCCCGACCCCGGCGCGCCACGACGCGCCTTTTCCCATGCGGCGTTCTCGCTTTGCTTAGAGGCTCAACGTACGGAACAGAGCCTCCCGGAGGTCGGAATTACTCGCGGGGCTTTTCCGTTCGCCAAGATTCATTCAAAGGGCGAACGGCCCACACGAAGTGCGGTACGTACCTCCTCGCCTCTTCGCTCGCTACGGCCTTTTTGAGCATCCTGCGATGGTTTCCCCGCAGCCTGTTAGTCGTCCGCGATCCGTTCCTGACCGTACGTCTTGTCCAGGTGATTGAGGATGTCGTCGGTTTCCGTCAACACTAAGTCCCCATCCTTGAGGACAGGAACATAGTACTGGCCTGAGACTTCTTGGACCACTTTGCGCATCGGGCGAAAGTCTGGTACGACGACGTGCTCGTATTCGACGTGGAGGTCCGCCAGTTTCTGGCGCACCTCCTCACAGTCAGGACACCAGGACACGTGATAGAGGGTGATTGCCATAAATATGAATGGTACATGTTCAATGTTGAATGGCTGATTATCCGGAGGATCCTGC
>VBOM01000043.1 GCA_005877535.1 Nitrospirota bacterium
TGACGAGTCCGATTACCGCGGTCACCATTGGATTGAAGGTATAGGTGAACCGGATGCCGGTCGTCGTGAAGGCTTGGCTCAAACCGAACATGAAGGTGCGGGAAAAGTTCGGGTTCTCGAAACTGTTGATCACCTCATACCCGACCAACGTGTTGATCTTCCCAAATTGAATCTTCAGGCCGTTTCCGAGCGGGGCGATGTACTCTGCATAGAGCTCTTGCGTATCCATCTCGGTGTTGTCCGTGCCAGGCCGGAAATTCGTGCGTGCCCGCGAGAACCTCGCTTCGGCCCCAAAATTCATCCGCGCGCGAAAGCCCGCCCGCTCCAGGCCAGTGCCTCCCGCATCTGCAGGTTTTTCCAGCATGAGCTGGAACAACTGTGGCACAAACGAGTTGGCCTGGGTGTCGAAGATACGCAGGTTCGAGACGTTTGTGGCTGGATTATTGAAGTTCTGGACATAAGACGCATCCACATATCCGGAAATCTTAAAGCCCAAGGTATTCCAGAGGGAGGTGGCATCAGATTTTTTCTCCAGCTCCGCCACCCGCTCCTGAATCGTCCCAGTCGGCGCCGCAGCGGGCCCTTGGGCGAATACAGTGTTGCTGCCGAGCTGTGAGACCAACGCACACATGCCTATTCCTATAAGACTGCGTACTGATATCATCACGTCCTCCTCGTCCGATAGGTGATTCAGTTGCTCACTTGCCTAGGCTCTCTTGTCTCGACGTCGTTGTCGCCATGCACGCCATTGTGCGCTATCTCCAGTCTCTCCTAGCCCGGACTATTCATGATTGCCTCGCCCGATCCTCTCGCCCGGCGGGGCTTTTCTCGTTTGGCCTCCTCGACGGACTGAGCGTTCGCCTACGTCGGCCTTACTTGCGAGAAGCCCCGGCGGGCTTCGGTCTCAAACGCCTCGCGACGGCATCCATGAATAATCCGGGCTCGTCAATTCGCCTTTCACTTCCGCATCAATTCCCACCAGCAGGATGCTGAAAAAGTCTCTCTCAAGAACCGTAAATTGTAAGACGTGAAAGGTGAAACGTAGGACTGCCGAGTGCTCTTCCTTCGAAACGCTTCACGTTTGACGTTTCACGTCTCACGGATTCAGCCTGCTCGAACGCGGTCATAAAAAAACGCCCTCTAGCCCGCTGCGACCGGAGGACGCCATTGTCCATGCCGTACTATTTTTTCTTGAGGCAAGTGGGAAACGCCGTTGTTCCCCTGTCCGATGGCTGCCAGTGGCAGCCCTTAATCAATAACTGGGCGCCCTTATACATGTCCTAGGGAAATCTGTCAATGGCTATCTCTGGTTAGCAGGATAGCCGAGCGAGACAGGCGGGGCGGGCGAGAAAGGTGTGACCCGAAGTTCGGGGTTCTAAGTTCCGGAAACCTCGAACCGTCCCGTCCGTCCCACTGGTAATGATCTATCGTCTGTGTTAGATTCTCTCTCACCTATGGCTCCTTCACCACAGCATTCGGCAAGGAAATTGTCTTGCAAGCCTTCGTTTTTCCTGGCCCTACTCTGTGTAGTCGGCACCGCCTGTGGCACGATCGCCCCGACCGGCCAAATCATCTTTGACGATCCTCGCGGTACCGTGTCTCTTCAAACAATTTCCGATCAGTCGATTCAGGCCAGTCACCCGATCACTCTGGACCCAGCCCTTCTCGCTCAGATGTTGAAAGGCATCGAGATTCAGGAGCAGGAGCATGGCCTGGTGAAATTCCTCTCGGGACCATCCTCTTCCGTCCCCGTCTTCTCGGACGATCAGATCCGGTTCCTCGCTCCACTGCTTGCAGAGGGTTTACGTACGGCCGCACCAGATCAGCGTATCGAGTTTCGTGTCCAGGATACGCGCCAAGGGTCTCTATTCGAATCATCGACTACGGAAACCACAGCCGGCTCCATCTACGCCTATGGCCGACAGCTGTACGTGACACTTTCTCAATATCGCTACAACCCGATCCGGACGTACATGGTGAACTCGACCAGCGCCACCCAAACGCGTCAAGCCGATGTTTCAGGCCTCAAGAACCGTATCCTGCTGTTCACTCCGAGCGCCGCCCAACGGTCCGATGGCTTTGATCCGCCGACAGGGGGAGCGTACACCGACAGGTTTCTCGCCATCGATTATCAGCTGCTGCAAGAAGCGTCGCCGGCCTTAGCCACCACTGGACACACTGCGCCTCAGGTGGAACGGGCCGCGCCGGTTCGCGAGTCTCCAGCAGGAACCGGTGTATCCGACGCCCCGTCTCATACCACGGAGGCCCTGGCTCAGGAGGTGGAAACCCTCAGGAAGCAACTGCAATCCGTTCAACAACAACTCGACAGCCAGACCACCAGGCCAGACAGCCAAAAGCGGAAACCTACCCCCCCTTTGAAGCCACAATAGACAGCCCCCTAACCAGCAAGATTGCCGAGCGAGACGGATGACGGTTCGAGGTCCGAAGTTCGAGGTTTTCGAAACTTCGAACTTCGGACCCCGCCCCGTCTCGCCTATCCCGCGCGCTCTGGTCTGGCAATGACCTATCGTCTGTGTTAGCCTTACCCTATGGCTCCTTCACCACAGCATTCGGCACGGAAACTGTCTCACAGTCGTTTGCTTCTCCTGGCCCTGCTCTGTGTAGCTGGCACCGCCTGTAGCACGACTGCCCAGAGCAACAAGGTCCTCTTTGAGGATCCGCGTGGAACCGTGTCTCTGCAGACGATTTCCGATCAGTCAATTCAGGCCAGTCATCCGATCGATCTGAAACCAGCCCTCATCGCCCGCGTCTTGAGCGGTATGCAAATCCAGGAATACCTGCAGTACTACCAACAGACGATGACAGGAGAAGCTATCACCCCCGCTTTTTTGCCAGAAGAAGTCCAATTCCTGGCGCCACGGATTGCCAAAGCCCTGTCGACCGCCGCAACGGGAGAGGCCGTGGCATTTCTGATCACGAGTCCTCGCCCAGGCACCGGGAGCCTGGTGTACATGGAAACCACTGCCGGTTCCCTCTACGCCTATGACCAATCGCTGTATGTAACACTCTCTCAATATCGATACGACCCGATGTTGACGAACATGCACTACGCAGCGTACCGCCCGCGTCCACTCGATCCCTCAGGCCTCAGGAACCGTATACTGCTGTTCACTCCGAGCGCTGCCCTACGGTCCGATAATGTTCATCGGCCGGAAGGAGGACCGTTCACCGATAGATTTCTCGCCATCGATTATCAGATGCTGCAACATGCGTCGCCGGCCATAGCAACCACTGATGCATCCGACGCCCTGTCTCGTACTACGGAGGCTCTGGCTCAGGAGGTGGAAACCCTCAGGAAGGAACTGCAATCCGTTCACCAACAACTCGACAGCCAGACCACCAGGCAAGACAGCCGAAAGCAGGAAACCACACCCCCTTCGAAGCCACAAGAGACAACCCCGTAACCCGCAAGATAGCCGAGCGAGACGGGCGGGACGAGCGAGAGGGGGAGGGTTCGAAATTCAATGTTTTCAGAACTTCGAACTTCAGATGGCGCCATTCTCACTCATCCCGCTAGTCTCGCTTGGCTATCCTGCTAGGAATTGCGATAGCCGTTCGTGATCGGCATCCGCCGGTCCTTACCCAAGGCCCGATGCGTGATCTTGATGCCGATCGGCGCCTGCCGGCGCTTGTACTCACTGCCATCCACCAACGCGATCACGCGCGCCACCGAGGCGCGGTCGTACCCCGCCTCGACGATCTCCTCGAGAGAGCGGTCTTCTTCCACATAGGCCTGGAGTATGGGATCAAGTATCTCATAGGGCGGTAGCGAGTCTTCATCCTTCTGGTTGGGCCTCAGCTCGGCGGTCGGCGGGCGATCTAACGTCCGTTTGGGAATTACCGGAGTTGTGCCGCGGAGGTTGCGGAGCCGCGCCAGGCCATACACCATCGTCTTGGGCACGTCTTTGATCACGGCAAAGCCGCCGGCCATATCGCCATACAACGTGGCATACCCCACGCTCATTTCGCTCTTGTTGCCCGTGGTGAGCACCAGATGGCCGAACTTATTGGAGAAGGCCATGAGGAGATTGCCCCGGATGCGGGCTTGGAGGTTCTCTTCTGTCGTATCAGGCGCACGCCCCTCGAACGTCTCCGCGAGTGCGTGCCGATAGGTGTCAAACATCGTCGTGATGGGAATCGTCCGGACGGAAATCGCAAGCCGGTTCCCCAATTCGGCGACATCAGCGTGACTATCTTGCGACGTATAGGGCGACGGCATGAACAGACCCCGCACGTTCTCGGCACCGAGCGCATCGACGGCGAGCACGGCGGTCAGCGCCGAGTCCACTCCGCCGCTCAGGCCGATCACGACACGCGTAAATCCGTTTTTCTTCACGTAGTCGCGCACCCCCAACGTGAGAGCCCGGTACACTTCCTCCAGCGGGTCCAGGACCGCCGCTACAGCGGGGACCATACGCACCCGAGTTTTTTGAACAGATGGAAGTGGCGCAGCACAGACCTCCACAGCGGAAGCAACCCGCCGCGGCAAGAGTTTTTTCCGGCCGGTTCGTTTCGTCCGCGCGACAGCCTCCATATTGAGGTCGGCGACGATCAGATCTTCTTCAAAGGCTTTCCCACGCGCAATAACCTCACCCTGGTGATCGAGAATCACACTATTCCCGTCGAAGACCAGTTCATCCTGACCACCGACCGCGTTGGTATAGGTGAGCACCACTCCGTTTTCCCTCGCGCGGGTTGCCAGCATCTGCTCGCGTACCCGGCTCTTGCCCAGATGAAACGGCGAGGCATTGATATTCACGATGACTTCGGCGCCTGCTGCTGCCTGGAAACCGGTCGGACCTTCCGGCAACCAGACGTCCTCACAAATGTTGACCGCGACCACCGTGCCGCGAAGACGGATGAGCGGCAGTCGCCGGCCTGGACGAAAATAGCGGCTCTCGTCAAATACGCCGTAGTTCGGCAA
>VBOM01000044.1 GCA_005877535.1 Nitrospirota bacterium
CCGGTTAAATGGCCGCTATCATTCTGTTCCAATTCCAGGGTGAGATGCGCACAGAGTTGTGGATCCACTCGCTGTTCCCACTTCGCTCGTAATGCAGCCGCTTGACTCATCGTCATCATGTGTCTCCCTTATTCGACCCTGAATTATTGAACAGCTCCTAACCCTTCAGTTCTAAATCTGTAAAATCTTCCAGGCCTATGTAGGTATGACCGTTCAACGCGATGCGGTTCTCTTCAGCAAATGCTTTTGCGTCAGCAAAGCTATGGAACCTAGCCGCTTTCGATCTCAATAGTGGGGTATCCATCCAGGGCGATGTAGCAAACGCCGAGGGCTCCCTTCTGCGTGGGGCCAGCGAATATCACAAACAGCGTCTGTTTCGTCTTCGCCATACTTCCCACCTCCCATTGATGGTAGGTTGCGGTGACTCATCGCTCGTCCCGATAAGGCGGAGCTCGGCAAGAACTTGCCTGGTATTACTGAGGTTGCCGAACACGGTGACCTCGGATGGGGCTTGATCAGGATCAACGTGAGCCGTGTATTTGCGGGCCTTGCTCTGCAATCGCTCCACCGGAGAGTCAGAACGATCCTCTTGGACAATCCGATCCTGAACGATCCGCTGTTCCATCACTTGCCCACAGGCCACGCAGGCAGCCAAGGTACTCAGCGGTATCCTGCAAGTCCGTTAAGTACCACCATGAAGCCATGACACCGATTGCATGTCATCGTCTGTCCCCTAGACAGCGTGGAGATCACTTATCTTCCGCTGATTATGTATCGAAACATTAGGAGGCAGGACAACTAGGCAGAGGCCTGGTTGGACGGAAAAACGCCCTAGGTTGGCAAGGTGACGGAAAGAAGCGTAAGGGACTGATTACAGGGACACGAGACCGTGGGTGATGGCGTACCTCGTCAACTCGGCGGTCGTATGGAGATCCAGCTGCTCCATGATCTGGGATTTATGGAACTCCACCGTCTTGGGTGAAATCTTGAGGGCGCCAGCGATCTCCTTTCTTGATCGCCCCTTCGCGACAAGCTGGAGAACTTCGCGTTGGCGAGGGGACAACTCCTCGTCCGCACGCTTTAGCGTCGCAATCTCGTTTCGCAACTCTTCGATGGTTGTGTTGAATTGGATGGTGCGTTTGTCGATCAACGCTTCTAAGTGATCCGTTAACTTTCTGAGTTCTGTCCTCGTCCGCTTCAGTTCTGCACTTTCAGCACGCTCCCACATGCACAGCCGCTGCATGAGGGCATGTTGATGGATCCGCACCACATCAGTGATCTCTGTCGCGCCACAGTTCTCCATCGCGTAGGTACACAGGAGTAGCATCTTGTGTTTCTCAATAGCTTTGTTGAGCAGTTGTTCATATTCGGCGAAGTCATGCCAACTGACTTTGGGGAGCCTCGCGAAGTTGCCGGTTGCCCTCATCCCGGCATAGCCCCTCGTCAGTGCATGGTTGAGTTTCTCGATCCAACCCGGAACAACCCGTTGGACGTCGAAGTCTCCGTCTGGGAGGTACCATTTTGTGTGTGGGACGATCTCGATTTGTCCAGCCTGGACATATCGGTGAAAATGAGACACAGCTTGTCTCATAGCTTTTCTGGCGTCTTTTTCATTCAAGGGGTCCGATGTCAGCCACAGACAAAATTCATGATTCTCCAACCCCGCTTTGAAATACGGAACCAACAGGTTAATCAAGCCGGCTTTGGTCTGGTAAAACTGGCAGAAGTGCGAGCCCCACGGTGTCTTATCCATACCAGCGATTCCCACCGTTCTCAGCTCTTTCTCCATGTTCTTCTACCCCACTTAAATTCCAGAATTGACGGTTCGGTTAATGCTGGACGGTGGTTATCCGAAGACCATCACTTCATCATACCTCAACTTCTCCAACCCATCCCACAGCAATCTCAACGGCAGTCTCTCTCGGTGGGCGTAGACTTGCCCATGTACTCCGCTTGCCGCATGAGATGAGAAAATGGTGTCAGGAACCGTTTCGTCTCGTCCGCGCGCGGCGCTTACCTCCTGAAATACTGTCATCTCGCCAGTCCTGCAGTTGACGGTTTCTTTCTCGGACGTAGCCTGCCCTCGATCCCCTCTGTGAGATCACGCACATGAGCGATGAGAAAGTGCTGGAGCGGTCACGTCTTCAAGCAGAACCCACTCCCTCGCCCACGCTCACGAACGGTTCAAGGGTAAGTTATTTCCAGTTTCGTTGGTCAAGCTTGTGGTGATGCATTTTTGTACATGGGGCGCTTATCAATATTATTAGTTCTATAAGATCTGGCAGTTAATAAGGGAGCGTGAGCGTGTGGACATCCTGCCATTCTGGAGAACCTGCTTTGCAGTGATTTACTGCTTTCAGCTTTTCGAGAAAAGAGAGGATAGTGGCAAGTTGCTTCACCTCCGGCAATCCATCTCCTCACGTGTTCTTGCAGGCTCTTGGGTCCTATTATCGGTGCTTTCGATCCTTCCCGATCCCTACTGGTTAGTGACGCTCTTGTCCATTGTATTTCTTGTGCCAGTCCAGCAGCAAATCAACCGGATCAATGAGCAGTTGGTTCCAGGGCATGATCCGAATAAGCACTTCACCGCCTGGAACTTAATGGCTGTAGTCGTGGGAGGCAGTGTGTTTGTTCTGGTTTTAATTGGTACTTTCGTCGTGAGGCGTTGATGAGAGGGGGTGATAAGTATGGTCTTTGATTTATACTTACGCCAAGCGAGAGCCTGTCATGGAAACTGGATTTGATTGGATCGGACGCTACGGGTATGGAGCGATCTTCGCTCTCCTGATGCTGGGTATCGTGGGACTCCCGGTTCCAGACGAGACCTTACTCATTTTCGTAGGGTATCTCAGCTTCAAGGGAACGCTGCGCTTAGAGCCGGCGGTGGTGTCTGCTTTCTTGGGGAGTGTCTGCGGCGTCAGCATCAGTTATGCGCTGGGACGGTTTGTTGGGCTTCCCGCGCTCATTAAGTTTGGTCACTTGATTCACCTTCGCCCCGAACACCTGGCCCAGGGGCACCGATGGGTAGAGCGCTGGGGAAAGTATTCTCTTCTCCTGGCCTATTTCATCCCTGGCTTCCGCCATGTTGCGGCACTGGTCATGGGCGCGTCACTCCTGAATCCAAAAGTCTTTGCCATGTACGCCTATACCGGGGCGTTGATATGGTCGGGGAGCTTTATCGGATTGGGTTATATCGCCGGAGAGAAGTGGAATCAGCTTTTTCCGATCCTCCATCGGAACGTGATCGCGGTAATCATTCTGGTGCTGTTCGCACTCGGGAGCGTCATTGCCTTGGTTCTCATGCGGCGAACTCCCAGGTAGCGCTCCTTGACTCCTGCCTGGATTAGAAAATGGTGTCAGGAACCGTTTCGCCTCGTCCGCGCGCGTTTTCTCTTCTTCGCCCGGCCTTTTCTCTTGGTCTGTTGAGCTTCGCTCTCTGAAGGGGTATCGTTTCGGCGAGGACTCGCGGATCACCTATGCCCGGGGAATCGGACACACCTATTCGAGACCGGCTGGCTCGGCAACGGACTGAGTTGGCGAACGAGCGCACGCTACTGTCATACATCAGGACCGCGCTGGGGTTTTTCATCGTTGGCATTCCGGCTGTGTGGTGGCTTGAGATGCCCGGCATTCAACTACTGGGTGTGGTGTCGTTGGTGATAGGTCTCGTGTTCTTGGGGGTCTGGGTTCGGCGATTCTTTTCCGTCAAAGCAGTGATCGATCAACAATCGGACTAGATGCGGGGATCCTCGCCTCGTCCGCGCGCACCGGCTGAAATAGGATCAAAGATTTTGTGAATGCTCGTCAGTGGAGGGATTCATGAACATTCAACAGGCGCCTGTCGCAAAGGCCGAATTGCTCATTCGCAAGCCCCCCGCCGAAGTCTTTGAGGCCTTCGTCAATCCTGCCATCACGTCCAAGTTCTGGTTCACCAAAAGTAGCGGAAGGCTTGAGACAGGCAAACGCATCCGCTGGGATTGGGACATGTACGGTGTGTCCGTGCAGGTCCATGTGAAAGCCATCGAGGAGAATAAGCGCATACTCATTGACTGGTCCAATCATGACGCCCCGACAACAGTAGAGTGGATCTTCACGGCACGAGCCGATCACACGACGTTCGTCAGCGTGACGAACACAGGCTTTAGCGGAGAAGGAGATGAGGTTGTCAAACAGGCGATCGCTTCAACGGAAGGACTTGCGCTGGTGCTTGCCGGATTAAAGGCGCTTCTTGAGCACAACATCAGCCTGAATCTCGTACCCGATCGTTTCCCCGACGCCATCAAAAAACGTTAAGAATCGGCCCTCGCATGCGGTAAGCAAAGGGGTGGGGGAGTCTTTGGTGAACGCCTCGTCCGCGCGCGGAGGCGCTTCCGCACCGGCTGTTTCTCCATTTAATCAAAAACTCAGAAAGCGCCCCGAATGTGAGAAAATGGTGTCAGGAACCGTTTCGCCTCGTCCGCGCGCGGCTATTATCCGATCTGTTCTGAGGTGTCCAGTGCGATATGTTGCTAACATGCTCTTTCAGTATCGAGTCGTGCCGGATGCGCGAAAGCGACGTACGTGCGAGAAGCGATTCGTTGTCTTCAATGCGGAATCACCCGATGGGGCATTTCGGCGAGCTCTCCGCCTTGGAAAGGCTCGACAGCATCGCTATCGAAATGTGAGTGGCGGCATGGTCTATGTTGAATTTCTCGGCTTGATTGACCTTCTTGAACTCGACTCTGTCTGCGAGCCCGACGAAGTCTGGTACAGCATGTTCGCAACGACAAATCCTCACCGATTGATTGCTCCGATGAAGAAACTAGCAGTTTTCATGGATGTGCCAGGAAGCATTGGCGCTGCTATCTGGGCTTCTCCTGCGCCCCCGAAATTGCGACGGAGAAAACCCTAAGATCGCCCGCGCGCGGCGGACTTGAAATTGCTTTCTCTCGCCTGCTGGCTTAGAATTCCAGCTATCTACAGGATGTGTTATGGCTACTGCGAAGCAATCCCTCATCACCTCCACCCCAGACATTCTTGGCGGGACGCCGGTCTTTCGCGGTACGCGAGTGCCGGTCCAGACGCTCATCGAGTATTTGGAGGGTGGGCAGACCATCGACGAGTTTCTGGACGGATTCCCCACTGTCACGCGTGAGCAAGT
>VBOM01000045.1 GCA_005877535.1 Nitrospirota bacterium
GAAGGAAAGCAGAACGGAGTCCGCTGGAAGTTCGAGGAGGTCGACGAGTTCCTCTGCCGTGAAGAAAGGAGTGCCACCATCGAGAGACCCGGCCGTGTGATGCTTTACCCACTGGCAGAGGTCTGTGTCGGAGTGTTCATGCCCATCGTGGTCAGCCGCAGCCAACTCGTGATGGACATCCTGCGCCACGGCAAACGGTGCAATGGTGAGCAATAGCAGGACAAGGCCGATCGCCACGATAGCCTGAAGAAAGCAGGGCAGCCGTCGTATGGATGCACGCAAAGTCATTGAGGGCGAGCTAAGTAACATAGGCGTTCACAGCTTGTCAAACAACGGATTTGACCGACTTAATCGAGCATCTTCAGCCGTAGATGCCTCCTCTGGTGGCTATTTCCTTTAATATACGCTATATTTTTCGCATCAGTACGTGCATCGACCCGGCCAAGCTACACTATAAAAGGCGATTCTCATGTGAAAAGGCAGGACCATGCAGAGACCACTCGATAACCAGCATATCATTGAAATCAAACCGCTGCCCTCGCCGCGAACGATCAAGTCAAAGCTGCCGATAACCGACCAAGCCGCTGCGCTGGTAGTTGAAACCAGAGATGCTATTCGCCACATTCTGCATGGCCAAGACCGTGAGCGCCTACTGGTGATCGTCGGACCCTGCTCGATCCATGATCCCGATGCAGCCTACGAGTATGCCGATCGATTGAAACCAGTGGCTGATGCGTTGCGAGACCGGCTGCTCATCGTCATGCGCACCTACTTTGAAAAGCCCCGTACCACGGTTGGATGGAAAGGCCTGATCAACGATCCGCATCTGGAGCCGCACCGAGAAATGGCCAGCGGCCTGTCTATGCCGGTCGGTTTCAAGAATGGCACAGAGGGTAATCTTCAGGTGGCCTGGAATGCGATGGTCGCCGCGAAACAGCCTCATCATTTTCTGGGCATCAACGCCGACGGACTCACCTCCATCATCAAGACCATGGGCAACCCTGATCGCCATATCGTGCTGCGGGGCGGTGGAGGGAAAACCAACTATGAAGCCGAACACGTGGCTCGCGCGGAGGCCATTGTAGCGAGCGAGGGTATCGTTCGCCCCATCATGATCGACTGTTCGCATGACAACTCCAGTAAAGACCATCGTCGCCAGGGTTTGGTCGCGCGTGAAGTCCTCCGCCAAATGCGCGACGGCCGCCAATCCATTCTGGGACTGATGCTCGAAAGCAATCTAAATCCAGGCAAGCAGACCTGGCAGCAGGGGAAAGCGCTGGCCCACGGCGTCTCTATCACCGATGCCTGTCTCGGCTGGGAAGAAACCGAAGCTCTGCTATACGAACTGGCCGACATGATCGTGACCAAGCCCGTCTAGCAAGCCTGGCTTGTTCATTTGGTCTGTCTGGTTTGTCTGGTTTTTTGGTTGAATGAAACTAACCAGATGAACCAAATCAACCAGATAAACAAAACAAACCGGATCGGCCCGGATGCTTTTCGACACGCATACCCATCTGGACGATGCCCGCTACAATGAGGATCGCGAGGCGATGATTACTCGCGCCCGGGAAGCCGGTGTCGAAGCCTTCGTCACCATCGGCTGCGATCTGGCGAGCAGCCAGGCGGCGGTCGCACTGGCGGAACAACATCCGTTCGTCTATGCCTCCATCGGCGTCCATCCACATGAAGTGAAGCATACCCTCGATAGCTGGTACGACGAGTTCCGTCGGCTGGCACAGAACAAGAAAGTCGTCGCCTACGGCGAGATCGGCCTCGACTACCACTACAATCATTCGTCACCGAAAGAACAGCGCCAGCGATTCCGCGAACAGATCCAGCTCGCACGCGTGCTGAAACTGCCGGTGATCATTCACACGCGAGAGGCCCAAGACGATACGATTGCAATTTTGAAGGAGGAACGTGCGTCAGAAATCGGCGGGATCTTTCACTGCTTCTCAGGGGATGCGTGGCTGGCGAAGGATGCGCTGGACTTAGGGTTCTACATCTCGTTCTCCGGCATTCTCACGTTTCAGAACGCAACGATGCTCCGAGACATCGCGAAAACCATTCCGTTGGATCGCCTCCTGATCGAAACCGACTGCCCGTACCTGACACCCATCCCTCATCGAGGCAGACGAAACGAGCCGGCCTACGTGTCCTTCGTCGCGCAAAAGCTGGTGGAGCTTCACGCCGATGCGCCAGGCATGTCGGTCGACACCATCGGACGCATCACGACCGACAACGCGAAACGCCTGTTCAAAATCGCTTGAGCTGCCGGCTGCGCTGCCGCAGCGCCTTGGGCAATTTCCTGGGATTCCCGCGTTTCTCCGGACCTCGCTTCGGTCGAAGATCCTCTCCCGTATCCAATTCCTTGTGTGCCGATACCCCGGTCGAGTTCGGCTCCTCGCGCAGTTTCCCGACAAACTCCTGCGCCTTCATTACAAAGGCTCCCTGGGCCCTGGCGAAGTCGATAATCTCACGATCGGAGCTCACCACCGCGCAGGCGGATCCGAATTCGGCAGCCAGACGTTGAATCACCTGATCGGCTTTTTCTCCCCGCCGAGAGAAAATAACCTCAAGACCAACCCGATGCTCCCGCCGTTCCGTACCCCATCCCTGTTGCCACCCGTCAAAGACCACCGTGATTGGATGGGATTTCCGTTGACGATACGCCGCCAGGTCACGTAGGAAGGACTCGCGCGCCATCTCGGAATGCAGGCTCGTCCCTGCACCGATCCGGCCCGTCGCAGCCAAGAGATTATAGCCATCGATGATCAAATGGAGTGCCATGATTAGAGACCCTACTGTTCACACCGCCTACTGTCAATCGGTTCCATTGCGAGATGGCGGAGTGACGCACGACAAGCGCGAGGAGCGAGAGTCGCGTGACGTGTGAGCCCAGTCCCTGCCAGTCGCGCATTTCCCGCCAGTCACGCCCGTCTCGCTTGAGTCCGGCATCCGCAATCGTAGCAGAAGCGCTCATGAATAATGCAGGTGAGTACGGCCAATCCTCTTGACAATGGCGCAAGCATCTGAGAAAAACTCTATATCCCATCCCATTACACACATTGAACATCCATGCGATCAGCTCTGTGGCGTATCTTTACCCTCGCCTTCCTGGTTGGACTCTTCCACCTCCCTATGCATGCCCTCGATCTGTTTCACGATGGCCAGGCATTTGCGGAAACAAGGGCAGCCCGTCAGGAGCCTCCTGCCAAGCCTAAGAGGTCTCGCACCTCCCGTATACACCTGGCTCCCACTGCGCTCGGCCTGACGACGATACAGAACCTCCGGACAGCCAGCTCGCCGGGCTTGACGAGGCTCGTGCTCGATCTCGACGCCAAGGCCCGCCCCAGCAAACATCCCAAACTCCAGGCCGAGGGAGTAACCATCGAAATCCCCAACGCCACCTTGAGCCAACTGGTCATCGATGTGGTGCCTTCCAGCGATCCTCTGACAGCTCCGCCTGTTGATTTAACTCCCGGCCTAGAACTTCCACTCCCCGCTCCTCCGCAGCCTGCTCAGCCGCGAGCCAAGTCATTTAAGACCATCGTGATCGATCCAGGGCACGGCGGGAAAGATCCTGGGGCACGTGGGCAGCGTGGGACGGAAGAAAAAGACATTACGCTGAAAGTCGCGTTGAAATTGCGCGATCTCTTGAGCAAGCAACCGGGAATCCGCGTCCTCATGACCCGTGACCGGGACGAGTTCGTCGAGTTGGAAGACCGGGCGAAGTTTGCCAATGGGCAGGAGGCGGATCTCTTCGTGTCGATCCATGTGAATTCACATCCACAACGCTCCGTAAAGGGGATTGAAATCTACCACTTCGGAGAGGCCAAAGATCAACGGGCGCTCGAAGTGGCCGCCCGTGAAAATGGAACCCCCCTGAACTCCACCGGCGTGGGATGGGAATATCTCGTGGCCGATCTTCTGACGGCGAAGAAGATCGAGGCATCCCTTGAACTCGCCTGGACCGCCAAGGAAGCCATGGTGACCAACCTGAACAACCGCTACTCCCTGGTGGACCATGGGGTGAAAACCGCACCATTCTATGTACTCCGCTTCACCAGCATGCCCAGTATCCTGGCTGAAATTGCCTATATCTCGAACTCTGCGGAAGAAGACATGCTCCGAACCGGCCTCTTCACCACGCGCGTGGCAGAAGCACTCATGGAAGGTGTCAACACCTTCCTCGCCTCTGCAAAAATCGCCCCGCGATGATCTCCGCACTGCTCTATCCTCCACCTCGATGCCTACGGTCAAGCTAGTCTTGGAATACGATGGGACCTGCTACGCCGGGTGGCAGCGCCAGCCCGATCACCCCACGATCCAAGAAGCCATCGAACGAGCCATCCACCAGGTCAGCCAGGCCACGGTATCGGTCATCGGCGCAGGCCGTACAGATTCCGGTGTGCATGCGCTCGGCCAAGTCGCAAGTTTTCGCTCGGATCGGGATTGGCCCGCGTCCAACTGGATGCGGGCGCTTAATGCCGTGCTGCCAAAGGACATTGCCGTTCGTTCCTCCGCCCTCATGGACGCCAGCTTTCACGCCCAACACGATGCACGAGGTAAGCTCTACGCCTATCGGATCCTCCACCGCCCGGCCCGTCCCACCGTCGATCGCGCATTCGTCTGGCACATCTACAGGCCGTTGAATGAGGCTGCCATGCAACAGGCGGCAGCGACACTGATCGGGGCACAGGACTTTTCCTCATTCGAAGGGAGCCTCACGGAGAACAACAATCCCATCTGCCATCTCCAACGACTTGCAGTCATCTGCCAAGGCGACCAGATCCTCATTGAGGCCTACGCGGACCGGTTTCTGAAGCACATGGTCCGCGCAATGGTTGGAACGGTAGTCGAAGTGGGGCTGGGCAAACGGGCTCCCGACAGTCTCACAGAGGTCCTGCGGGCCCGGGATCGGTCTGCAGCAGGCCAGACCGCCCCTCCTCATGGACTCTGTCTCATGCGCGTAGACTACGAGTAGCAGGCATCTGAATTCGTACGCCGTTCGTGAATTGTGATCGAGGCAAGCAAGACGTGCGCGACAGGCGCGACTCGCGAAGTTGAAACATCAGACCGTCCCGCTTTTCCCGCCAGTCTCGCCCGTCTCGCTTGAGTCAGGCATCGGCGATTGCCGCAGAAGCGCTCATGAATAATGCGGGCTAAAGCAAGCGGGGGGAATCTTGATTTTCCAGCTTTTTGCGCAGTTCGATCAACTCCTGTTCGAGTGCCAAGAGCCGGTCACTGATGGGGTCCGGCAGGTTACTATGGTCCATGGTGGCATCGGGGAGCCGCTCGCCTTGAGTTTTAATCACGCGGGCCGGCACTCCAATGACGGTGGAATTGGCGGCGACATTCTTAAGCACAACCGAATTGGCGCCGATCTTCACATTGTCGCCGATCGTGATCCCACCGAGAATTTTGGCTCCGGCCCCGACGACCACGTGATTGCCGAGCGTGGGGTGACGCTTCCCTCGTTCCTTCCCTGTCCCCCCAAGCGTCACACCTTGGAAAAGAGTCACGTAATCTCCGATCTCTGCCGTTTCGCCGATAACCACACCCATCCCATGGTCGATGAAGAACCCGGTACCGATCTGAGCCGAGGGATGGATTTCCATGGCCGTTAGCACACGAGCAACCTGAGAAATAGCCCGAGGAGCGAACGGCACGTTGTAGGACTTCAACCAATGGGACACGCGGTAGGCCAACAAGGCATGAAAGCCGGCATAGGTCAGCACGACTTCGAGCCAGCTGGTCGCCGCCGGATCTCGGTCGAAGACAGCGCGGAGGTCTTGTTTAATGGCCTTTAGCATAGCGTCTGAACGTCGTCACGTCATAAAGTCGTCAAGTCTTTGTGGGAATATTACATCACATCGGACTCTTAGGAGCCAAGTAGATGATGAACCCTGACAATGCCTTTGCCACCTCTTCCGACTTTGCTCGAAGATCATCAAATTCATCGGAAGTCACGTAGCCCAAGTCCAGCGCCACGAACAGCTGACTACGCACTTCTCCTGCCGAGCCTTTTGCAATATACAGAAAGCGATGAAATTCCCTGTCAGAGCACCGCTCAAACCCCACGGCGATATTGGACATCACAGAAACGGATGCTCGCCTAATCTGATCGCGGAGACCAAAGTCCTTCTCGAATTTCCCTCTCCCACTGACTCGATTCACAGCTGAAACCAGATCTCTTGCTGCTCGCCATGCCTTGATATCCTCAAATCGCTCTATCGTAGCCAACGATCCACCCTTCGACTTGACGACCTGATGACTTGAGACTTGATGACTCAAGTCTTGTGACGTTCCGGCTTTCAGACTCTCTCAATCAAACAAACCGCCTGAGCGGCAATCCCTTCCTCCCGCCCGATCATGCCGATTCCCTCTCCGCTCTTCACCTTCACGTTGACGAGGTCAGGATCGACCCCGAGCACCTGCGCCATCTGCTTCTGCATGGCTGCCAAGTGCGAACTGAGCCGAGGCGCCTGCGCGATAATGACCGTATCGACGTTCACGATGCCATACCCATTTCCCCGCATCTTCCCGACTACATCCTCCAGCAGCTTCAGGCTCGAAATATCCTTGAACCGCTGATCGGAGCTTGGATAGTGCCGGCCTAAATCTCCCTCACCCATCGCTCCGAGCAGCGCATCACAGAGGGCATGGATCAAGGCATCGGAATCGGAATGTCCTAATAAACCCTTGCTATGGGGCACCTCGATGCCGCCGAGAATCAGCTTTCGACCCGGTCCCAACGGATGGATGTCGTAGCCGCAACCGATTCGCATGTGTCTTCCTTTCGTTAGTCGTCAAACGTGAATCATTAAACGCAAATGAGACAATACTTCCTCCTGTGATTCACGAATAACGGTTAACGTCCCTTTCGTGCCGCCAGAATAGCCTCGCCGATCACCAGGTCTTCAGGTCTCGTCACTTTGATGTTCTCCCCGCTTCCCTCAACCACCGTCACCAAATAGCCCAGCCATTCCACCAGCGATGCGTCATCGGTTGCCCGCACCCCCTCGGCATGTGCTTTCTTGTGAGCGGTCTCGATCCAGTCTCGTCGAAAGGCCTGTACCGCACCGAATCCTGGCGTTCTGCACCACCCGCCACCACTCTCGTCACTTTGGTGAAGCGTTGCCGCGAGACGATCTCGCGCTCACAGTATTCGACGTCTGCAGGCGGAACGGCAAGAATGATCTGGTCGACCACGGAAGCTGCCTGCAGCATCCGCAACGACTGAATGATGAGCGGCTCACCGCCCAACGAAAGAAATTGTTTAGGGACGGAGCCGCCCATCCGAAGCCCGCGGCCTGCAGCCGGCAGGAGCGCCACTACCAAAGGAGGCTCACGAAGGATCGGTTCAACGCGAGACGAGTGAATCGTGGTCATATGCAAGGCCGCAGGCCGCATTATTCGCGCGAGACTCGCGAGACTTGCGAGAAAAGCGGGACGGGTGAGGCGGTCTGAAGGCTGAAGTATTCGGAACTTCGAAACCCGTCCTTCGGCCTTCGGACTTCAGCCTTCGGACCGCGCCTGTCTCGCACGTCTTGCTCATCTCGCTTCCCGAGTTACGGCCGCAGCGTGAGATAGATCGTTTGGCCCTTCCGTCTGAGTAGCAAGAGGATCGCTTGATCCTTGGCAAGGGCGGAAGCGGCTTGTTCATAGGACTTGAGCGAGCCCACCGCCTTGCGATTGACTTCGAGTATCACATCGCCTTCGCGCACTCCCATTTCTTCCGCCGTGCTTCCGGGCCTGACCCTGACTACCACCACGCCACGCTCGGTTGCCTTCAATCCGTACCGAGTAATCAGTTCCTCGTTTAACTCGTGGACCTCAAGATCCGAGAGGAGCCCCGTCGGCACCGCTGATTCCCTGCTCTCCTCTGCACTGGGCTGTCCTAACGATTTCGGCTGTTCGACAATTGCGACCTCGATTGTCTTGGACTTCTTGTCTCGGATCAGCTTGACCGAGACTTTCTTCCCGATCGGAGTCTGTGCGACGGCATTCCGCAAATGCGTGGGCGAATCCATCGACTTGCCGTCATATTCGACAATGACATCTGCGCGCTCAAATCCCGCCTTCTTCGCAGGACTATCCTCCATGACATCGCTGACGAGCACGCCCTTCGTCTCGGTGATCCCGAACTGAGTAGCCAACTCAGGAGTCAAATCTTGAATCGCTACACCAAGCCAGCCACGGACGACCTTCCCCGTCCGTACCAACTGATCCATGATGGCGCGCGACAGATTGCTGGGCACCGCAAACCCAATACCCATGTTGCCGCCGCTTTGGCTGAAGATCGCCGTATTGATCCCGACCAATTCGCCACGCACGTTGACTAACGCGCCTCCGGAATTGCCTGGGTTGATTGCCGCATCGGTTTGGATGAAGTCTTCGTATTCGGCAATTCCCATACTGGCTCGTCCGACTGCACTGACGATCCCCATCGTCACGGTCTGGGTGAGCCCGAACGGACTCCCCACGGCCAACACAAACTCCCCGACCTCCAATTGGTCGGAATCGGCCCATGGAATGGTTGGGAGCCCTGTCGCTTCAATTTTTACAATCGCGATATCCGTCTTCGCATCGGTTCCAATCAGCTTGCCCTTAAACTCCCGCTTGTCCGGCAAAAAGACCCGAATCTCGTCGGCCTTGTTCACCACATGATTATTGGTGACAATCAAACCATTGGCTTCCACAATGACCCCAGACCCCTGGCCACGCTCCTTTGGCTCTCGCGGCGGGGCGTCACGATCACGCTTAAAAAATTCATCGCCGAAGAACTTGCGAAAAAACGGGTCGTCGAGCGGCGCACCGTGCGGATTTTCTCCAGATTTTCCGCTTCGCGTCGCCGCAATGTTGACCACCGCAGGCTTCACCGATTTTGCGATCTCAACGAAATTTTTCCCACTCCCCCCTGCCATCGGCAACTGTGGCGCGGTGGCGACGGGACGAACGATCGGGTTGGGAATCGGCTCAGGTCCGGCGGTGCCGGTCGGCAACCAACCCATGTTAGAAGCCACCACGACCCCGATGATGATCCCTCCAGCGACCAAGGTAACCGGCACCAGCCAGGCACGAACGAGTTTCATAGGTGATCCTTGTTCTTCATCCCCCGTTACATGAACGATTCATACACAATCGGTGTCTTCCTGGCGCGTCACTGCGTCTCGCCGGAATATATTCCCATGATGGTGTGGAGAAACTTTATCGCCTCTGCTTTCGGTCGCTGGAACGAGTTCCGCCCGATGATAGAGCCAAACCCGCCGCCGTCACGAATGGCGCGCGCCTCCTCAAACACATTCTTGTCGTCGCTCTTCGCCCCTCCGGAGAAGATGACGATCCGGCGCCCGTCGAACGAACTCTGCACCACATGCTTGACCCGCTCCGCCAGAGTCGTGATCGGAATCTTGACCGATTCGTACACCTTCTTCGCCGCGGCCTGTTCAAGATGCGCAGTGGGAAGCTTGACCTTAATGACATGGGCTCCGAGCTGAGCAGCAATCTGCGCCGCATAGGCCACCACGTCGATTGCCGTCTCCCCTTCCTTACTAAGTACCGAACCGCGCGGGTACGACCACACGACGACCGCCAAACCACAGTCCTTAGCTTCTTCTGCTATTGCACGCAGCTGTTCATACATGGCGTTGCAGTGCGATGACCCTGGATAGATCGTGAATCCGACCGCCGAACAACCGAGCCGAAGCGCGTCCTTCACACTGCCGGTGACCGAAGGCAAGGGGTCTTTCTCGTCATGCAGGACATCGTGATTGTTCAACTTCAGAATCAGCGGAATCCGGCCGGCAAATTCAGCAGCGCCGGCCTCGAGAAATCCCAGCGGTGCCGCGTAGGCATTGCAACCGGCGTCGATGGCCAATTGAAAATGATAAAGGGGATTGTATCCCCCTGGATTGGAGGCAAAGCTCCGGGCCGGACCATGCTCGAATCCTTGATCGACCGGAAGGATGACCAACTTACCAGTCCCGGCAAGCTTGCCGGACCGTAGCAGGCGCGAGATATTGGTCTTCGTACCAGCGTTGTCGCTACTGTACCAGCTCAGAATCTCTTGTACTCGATCAGCCATGTCTTTCCTCCGGTAAATTCGTGAGACGTGAAACGTTATTCGTTAATCGTCAACAGCCTGGGCCACATTTCCCTCGTTTCACGTGTAACGATTCACGGTTCGCATATGCCTTGAATGAACTTCTCTGCGTCCCTCACGTCGTTCGCACTGCCGATGATCAACGGCACTCGTTGATGAAGGTTTTTGGCCTCCACGTCGAGGATGCGCATGGTGCCGGTGCTGGCCCTCCCTCCTGCCTGCTCCACGACCCACGCCAACGGATTGGCTTCGTACAACAACCGAAGCTTACCGTCCGGCCTGTCCATCTCACCAGGATAGAGATAGAGGCCGCCTCCGAGGAGAATCCGGTGCACATCGGCCACCAGACAGCCGGAATAGCGTCCACTGTAGGGCCGCCCCGTGGCTTTATCCTGGAATTTTAGGTAATCCACATACTTCTTCGTGCCAGTCGCCCATTTATGGTAATTGCCTTCGTTTACGCCGTAGACCTTCCCTCGAGCAGGAATGTGGAGTTGCTCGTGAGACAAGAGATACTCGCCGATCTCAGGCTCCAATGTAAACCCATGGGCTCCTTGTCCAACCGTATAGACCAGCATGGTACTTGACCCGTATAGGAGATAGCCTGCGGCTACCTGCTCTGTTCCTTTGCGTACCAGGTCATCCTCGGTCGGCATCCGGTCCTTACGCGGAGCCATCACAACGGAAAAAATCGCGCCGAGCGGCATGTTACAGTCCGTGTTTGATGAGCCATCGAGAGGATCGAAGAGCAGCAGGTACTTGGCCTGCGGCCAATTCTCCGGAAGCAGGACCGGCTTTTCCATTTCTTCCGACGCCAGTGCACACACAAGCCCGCCATGACGAAATACTTTCAGGAAAATCTCGTTCGCAATCTCATCCAGCTTCTTGACTGGTTCTCCCTGCACATTGATCTCGCCGGTCGTTCCCAGGATACTGATGAGCCCTGCACGTCTGAGATCCTGCGCAATGAGTTTCCCAACCAAGCCGATCTGAGCCAGAAGGCTGGAAAATTCCCCAGTGCCCCCCGGGTGGGTCGCCTGGCTCTGGGTGATAAATCTGCTTAAAGTAAGAGGAAACTGTCCCATAATAGCGGCAAGTATAACTGTTTTGAGCAGGGTGGGCAACGAAAGGCTAGGAGCCTGTCCGACACTGCCTTCGTGACGAGGCGAAGGAGGTGCGGCCAGATGCGAGGCCGCAGGCCCGGAAAAACCGGAGGTTTATTCGCTGGAATACATTGAGGATTTTTTCGGGCCGAGAACGATGCAGTTGGTCGCGGATCGTTCGCCGCAGTAGAACGGTCAATGTCGGACAGGCTCCTAATTCCCTCATGGGGTTGATGATGAAGCCTGCAATCCGCTGACGAGATCAGCCACAATCGACCCGATGATGACCTTGGCCTTCATTCGAACTGGGATACGCCGATCATCGTTGGTAAACCACACCCGGATGTTGCCCTTGTTGAGGAAAAGACCTTGGAACGGCATGACGACCAACACCCGAGCCGTTTCAACCTCCCCCCACGGACCGTTGAGAGTCTCAATCTCCTCCACAATCACGTCCAGTTTGCGGTTTTTTTTATCATGATACACGTTCATCGTTAGAAATGATCCTGGCCGTAGCGATAATTCGCTGCGTGCATAATAGAGGCAGGAGATAATGTCTTGAGTCCCCGGCGGCATCTC
>VBOM01000046.1 GCA_005877535.1 Nitrospirota bacterium
AGGGCGAAGTGGATAGCGCGTATTGACGCGCGTGACAGACCCGACCTCTCCTGTGGTCAATCGTACCGAGGTACCAAGTGGGTAGGCCGACAGCTGTTCGACCAAGGCTTTGATAACCTCCCGAGGGAACGCCGTCCGTTCCGCAACCATCAACTCTCGCACCGCTTCGTGCGGAAAAAATCGGCGGCGATACCCGCGGGGACTCACGAGGGCATCGAAGACATCCACCACGCCGATGATTTGGGCATACTCGCTGATCTGCCGGCCCTTCAGCTTGTTCGGATACCCCTGCCCATTCCATCGCTCGTGCGCCTGGCGCACCACTTGTGCCAACCAATCGTATTTTGGACCAGCCTTTCGAATTGCCTCATAACCGAGTTCGGGATGCTGTTCAATGAGCGTACGCTCATCCTGAGTCAATCGACTCGACTTGGTGATCACCGATTGCGGCACGGCAAACAGACCGATGTCGTGTAGGAGCCCTGCGAAGGTAAGCTGTTCCAGTTCTTTACCATGATATCCCAGCCCAGTACCGACTTTCGTCGCCAAAATTGCAACATTGACGAGATTCGTAATCAGCGGCGGGCCTGCGGGACCGCTCATGGCCTGAACGAGCAATTGGTCAGTTTTCCTAAGGGCATCCGCGATCCCTGTCGCCAGTGCAGACAAGGCCTCCATGTCGAGTTCCTCTTGCCGTTGCACGGCCAGCGCCACGCCAGTCAATTGCTCCAGCGCAATGCGATACCAGTCTGTCGTGCTGTATTCGTTCATGGCCTGAGGTCGTCCTCGCGGAACATTCGACCATACATCATATGACTTGCCCGACCCTCTGAACAAGCCGATCACCGATCTGCAAGACCTGTCCGGACGCTCCGGCAAGGAGCCATTGATCGCAGCCTGCCTCAATGAGCCGCCCGATACCCCTGCGCTGTTCGTAAATGATTCCCACTGCCTCTCTCGTACACACCTCTGTCCGATGTGCCGCGACTTCCACGCTTGCCATGATATACGACCCCGTCTCCTCTCTTGTGAAGGGGCCCAGCTGGGCACGGACCGCAATTTGCTGATTCAATTGAGGAATTCCAGCCACCGGCTGACGCAATTCAGGCTGGCCAATCAGCGGACGATTCAGCAACCCTTCCCCGCACCCGATGCCACCCGTGAGCAGGCCCATGCCTTTCCAGGTCTGAATCCCATAACTCAACCACCTATGCGTCGCGTCATGTTGAGAGCACGGGGCATAGAACCGCGGGTCAGGCACATTGTCGAACGGAAGGGCCTGGAATCCCCGATATATCGTATAGTCCACTTCAGAGTTCATCCTGCCTTCATCGTCGGTCGGAGGGTACGACCTCACCACAGCCCTCGACGAATCTGTCTGCTTGGTTATGGCACATTGGTTACGAGTGGCTGGCAGGGAGCAACTGATCTATCGCGACACGTTGCGCCCGCCCATGTTCCACCCACTGACGGATAGCGCCGCTCATCACCTGCAGCCGCGCCTTCACCGATTCCACCCGCGTAGCAGCCAGGTGCACTCGATGCTGTGCCACCACGGTCAGCAGACTGTGCAGACCTGTGAAAAACATCATGGCCGATCCCGCATTCACCTGCTGCGCTTCTGAGCGCAGACGTGCGACGTCTTGCAGAAAGGTTTCGAGGGCCATCCTGCGTGATGCGGCCTCCCCCCCGTCCATCTTGAGGGCAGTCATCTTCTTAAAAATCTCGGGCACCCGCTCATCAATCTCCTTCAGAAACGACTCTTCCGCTTCTGACACCCGCGCAACATATCCTTGAATGACCGTGGCATTGATACATTCAACACCGGCCTGCACCTGTCCTTCCATCTGCTCGATCAGGTTGCGGATAAGGTTGCGTCCGGACGCAATGCTGGGAAACCGTTTCTCCTCTAACCCTTGAAGCGCTCGTAGAAACTCCCCGGTTGAGAGATTCGCGTCAACCTCCTCAACCGTCGCAACATTCCCGTCGTCTTCAAAGGAGATCCCCGTAGCACGGGTCAACGCCGCATGGATCTGTCCCAGTTGTTTACAGAGCGATACAAAGTCCTGAACAGAGAGCGACTTCTGTGGGTCCTGGAGGGCTTCGATAAAGGGAATCGCCCCGAAACTGGCTTGCTTGACGTCTGATAGGTTGATCGTGGCAGCGGACCCGCCAAGATTCATCACTCCGGCCGAAATCGTCTGAATCAGCTTAGTATGCCGCTCCGGCGCTGGGCCCTGTTGCAGCTCATCAAGAGCGACATGAATGTTCTGGAGCCATTCGTGCGCTTCCTGAACAAAGAGATCAACCAGCTCTTTCTGAAAATCGTCCGGAGTGTCGGCAGCCATGACATCAGTCCTTCACGACAGTGACGATCCACGAGGATGGATCGGACAGGGTCAAGGGCGTCGTTTTCCGCTTCCCAGCTGAGAGGCCAATCCCGCAATCTCGCCAAGCTTTGTCGCCATCTCTTCAAATCGCTTGGTGGCTTGCTCGGACGCTTGTTCAGTCTCAGATACGCGTCTCGCAAGAAGGCTATTTCGTTCACGTTCCGTCTGAAGCAGCGTTTCAAACTCCTGGGCATGCTGCGCAGCCCGCTCAGCCTCGGAGACACGCGCGGCAAGACCCTTGCTTTTATCCTGTTCAGCAGCGAGAGCTTGTTCTAACCTGCTCGCTCGTGCTGCAACCTGTTCACCCTCGGCCACACGACGAGTCAAGTCGCTGGTACGCTCCTGCTCCTGCGCAAGCTGCTGCGCCAATTCCTGAGACCGAGTTACCGCCCTTTCCATTCCAGTCATCTGTTCAACCAGTTGCGTGGCTGCCTGACGCTCGGCATGCAGAGTCGCCTCCAGTTCCTGCACTCGAGCTGTAGTACTGTCAACCTCTGCGAGCTGCTGCTTCAGCTGGGCAGTCCGCTCTCGCTCCACTGCCAACATCGACTCAAGCTCCTTGACGCTGCCCAACTGTCCTTCGAGTTGCGTCACGCGCTGAGTACTGCGTGTTGCTCGATCTCGTTCGACCAGAAGTTCTTCCTCTAGCGGCTTCAATCGCGCAAACGCCTGCCGATAGATTTCTAATTGCTCGTTGCTCACACGCGCGTTTTGAATCGGCTCAAAGGACTCAGCCACCCTCTCAATATTCTTCGCAGCAGGCGCGGCAGCGCCTTGCCGTTTGGCCAACAGCTCGAGCACCCGATCCTTGAGAGACGTGCCCTGGAAGGGCTTTTTCAACACCCCGTCGGCGTGACAGGATTCCGCCTGCCTTGTCACTTCATCGTTCACAATGCCGGAGATCAAGAGCACTGGCGTGTTTGTTAAGGCCCTCTGCGCACGCACAAAGGCGCAAACCTCATAGCCGCTTTTATCCGGCATAATCACGTCGGACACGACCAAGTCAGGAGTCTCTTTGGCCAGATAGGCCAAAGCCTCCTCGCCGTTCGCAGCGAGAGTGACCCCAAATCCAGCCTCAGTCAGCAACCGTTCGGCAACTTTCCTGACCGCAATACTGTCGTCGGCAATCAACACTTTCGGCATAGCAGAATCCTTCCCCATACTCTTAACTTTTGACGGCATCCTGTCTCGACTGACCAAGTCGCTGCAAGGCCACTATAGCCACATCGGTTTCGTCGATCGTGACTGAGCCATACGATTCAATATCCCCTCTGCCGTTCGGGCGAATCGCTGTCGCATCCACAGTCTCGAGGAACGGCACATCAGCATCGATGCAGATGGCCATCGGCCCATCGACGTGGCGAGCCATCAGACACAGCAACGGGCTTCCCTGCACGGTACAACTCAGTCTGGCCGCCAAGTCGTAGACCGGCATCACATGGTTGTCCCGTTTCAGCATAGCCTGCACGAATGGCGTCCGACTCGGCACCGGAATGCTCTCAGTCCAGGGCGACACCCCCCCCACATCTTCAGTCCGCGCGGCCAACTTGATCCCACCAATGGAAAATACCACCACATTCCACGATCGTTTCGTGGCCTGACCTTGCTGCTGTCCACGAGTTGCCCTCAACATGATCCACCGACCGCTTTAGAGGTTGCCGCAACCATTCGTTCCGACTGCCCTACGGACGCAGGCACTACATCAGCCAACTCTCCCAGCGCCCACGAAGGATTCAGGATCAACACCAACTGATCCTGATACAGCATCATCCCCCCAAACCAGTTTCGTTCATCGCGTTGAAACTGTAGCGGCAACGGAAGACAATCCTTCGGTTCTACGTCCGTCAAGCCCACCACCTGCGCAACGCGAATCGCACCATGGGAATGGCCGGTCGAGTACAACACCGTCCTGCTCTCGAGACCGGACAAGTCGGCGACCACCGAAAGCCGCTCGGCAAGATCGACCGGTTGGTAAATGGTCCCCGCCGCAGTCACCGCCTGCTCATGACCGGCTTCGTCTTGCGTGAGAATGCCTCGAACCCCATCTGCGGGCAGGGCCACATAGCTGTCCCCAAGACGGACGACCAAGAAACTGGCCGTCTCCACGTGGATCTTCGTCGAATTATGGCAAGCTCGTAAACTCATATTTGGTACCGTTAGTGCGCCCGTCCTATACCAGGGACTACTCCAAGGACCGGCCGATTGGATCTTATTTACGCACGGCGGATTCGTTGCCGATCCAGCGTTCAATTTCCTGGATCAGGACACGCTCTTCTACCGGCTTGGCAATATAGGAATTCG
>VBOM01000047.1 GCA_005877535.1 Nitrospirota bacterium
ATCACATGACCGGTGCAAAGTGTGCGGTATCCGTTGCCCGAGCACCGGTTACGTGGAGAAGCGCTGCAGATCACGACCTGGGGGCACAAAACCGTTCCCGGGATTGACAATGACGAGATCCGGATGATCGCCGTTGCCGGTTACGGTATTCTTGTCCATCTCATCCGGATTCTCAATCGTCACAATCTGCAGCGTGACAATGAGCGGTTTTCCCGCCAGAGGATGATTGAGATCGAGTACAGTCGTCTCCGGATATATCTTCACGATCTTGGCAATCCTGCCTGCATCGTTTACGATATCGCCTTCCCGGACGTCTCGGGGCAGAACGGCTGTCGGGATCGTTTGAATCTTTGTTTCATCGTAAGGGCCAAAACCTTCCTCCACCGACAGAGGAAACGTTTTGGCCTCTCCCGGTTGCATGCCCGCCATCTGCTGCTCGAGCGCGGGCGGGATAATATGCTGACCCTGTACGAATTGTTCAGTATCGATGTAGGTCGTGGTAGGGTTGTCGCGAAGCGTGATTCGATACCGAACCGTCACTTTCGCTCCGTCCCGCACCGTATCGTTGTCCGTCTTCACGAGAGTCGGAAATGCCTGGACAAAATTCATTACGAACCCATGCCCCAGGAGCAGGGCAGCGCCGATCGCACTCAAGAAGAGGATGTGTCGTGTAAGCATGCCAGGCCTCCTTTTCTACATCTCTACATCGCTACATCGTTTTTGGTTCGACGCCCCGCATCAGTTTTCGCATAGCATCTTGATCCCAGACAGCGAACAAATTTCGTTCCGACCTCACCAGGATCACCTGGTGCGTCATCTTGGTAACCCTGGGGCGGCAAAAAGCATCGTGGATCTTTCGAGAAATTGATCGAACCGCAAATGGCTTGCCAGCGATTTCGGTTGGAGGACTACCGTGAAAAACCACAAAACTGTCGGGGCGTTAGAATGATTTTCAGGCGCGGGGCAGAGGGGGGTCTTGCCCCTGCCAGGCGAAACAATCTGTGGACAATAGTTCGTATTGGTTTTTTTAATGAGCCGGAGGCTCCTCCGCAGGTAGATCCGTAATCGCTGGTCCATTCACCACTTTCCCAAACCTGTCGAATCGAGACCCGTGGCAAGGGCAGTCCCATGTTTTTTCCGCAGGGTTCCAAGCTACAATGCCTTCCAGATGAGGACAGACTGCCGACATTTCGTGCAGTTTCCCTGCATCATCGCGATACACGGCGATCTTCTTCAGGCCGCGGCGGATAACGGCACCGGAGCCGGGAGGAACTAGCACGTCTTTCTTGACATCCCCTGGGGTGACCCAACCAGCATACTGCGCTGCCACGTTGAGGGTTTCTTTGGCAAAGATCTTCAACGCACCGAGCGTCTTGCGGGATGGTTCATATAGAGTGGCCCAGGCATTGTCGCGACCTTGAATTAAGTCGGTGAGTACCATGCCGGCGATGGTCCCGTGCGTCATGCCGTTGCCAGAATCCCCGGTTGCAATATAGACGTTTGGTTCGTCCATTGGATTTCGTCCGATAAAGGCCAGGCCATCGACTGTTTCCATGACTTGGCCGGACCATCGGAATACGATGTCCGTCATCATAGAAAAACGAGATCGTGCCCATTTCTCCAACCTCAGATAGCGCGCCTCGGCATCATCGGCCTGCCCGGTCTTATGATCTTCCCCGCCCACAAACAATACATCACTCCCAACCGATAGACGGACATAGTGGTAGGGGTCTGATGTGTCCCAATATAGTCCTTTACTGATTGATCCCGCCGGCACGGTTGCTCCAATCACATATGTGCGATACGCCGCTTGTTTCGTATGAATAGCTAATAGGTCATTGACCGGGGTATTGGTCGCCACCACGATCGCGCTTGCAGTCACCGTGTGACCATCCTGCGTATTGATGCGGGCTGATTTGCCCCCTTCTATTTTAGCCGCATGGGTTCCTGTATAAATGCGTCCCCCATCCCTTGTGATGGCCTGCGCGAGTGCCGCCAAATATTTTATCGGGTGAATTTGTGCTTGCCGTGGAAAGCATAGTGTCCGGCCAGTATCGAATGATGTGATGGGCGCGCGCGCAACCATGTGGACATCAGACAGGCCGGCACGCTGCGCAGCGGCCATTTCTCTGTCGAGTATGCCGGTGGATTTTCCCGGCGGCATAAAGAGGTATCCGTTCAGACGCTCAAAGTCACAATCAATATGTTCTTCACAAACGATTTCTTCAATTCGGTTAATGGCTGCCGAATGACTCTCGGCAGCTAGCCGCGCTCCTTTTTCTCCATGCAACCGTTCCAGATCAAAATAACGGTCATCTAACGCGGTCATGAGGTGGGCCGTTGTCCGTTCGGTCTCACCGGACACAATCGGGCCATCGTCCAAAACAATGACGGATTTTCCGGCCCGTCCCAACAAATACGCGGTTGTTAATCCTGCGATGCCAGCTCCTACGACACAGACGTCAGCCTGCTCATTCATGAGTAACTTGGAAAAACTCGGCAACTCGGCGGTGGCCATCCAGACTGAAATGCTTTGTCCCGCATGGTCTTTCATGTGACATCCCCCTGTCTAATCAAACCGGTTTTCCTCTGCCTCCGTCACAGGGCTGATAGCCAACTTTTTTATCATACATCTGGTTCGTGGCCTGTGCAAATTGAGACTTATTGAGGCGCGGGGAAGACAACGTATTAGAAGATTAAAAGAAAATGGATCGGGGTCTTTGTTGGAGCGACTCGTCAGCGTGTGCGAGATTGCATGCGTGCCATTTTAATGCCCCGGCGAAATACCACGTTGGGCCAACCAGTCTCGGATAGCAGATCAACTGAGAGGAATTCAATCGAGCCAGGGGTTAGAGCTGAGGCAGGGGTCGGTGACGATCTGAACATCATCCCCGTCTGCAGACGTGATGCTCGTCTCACTCACAACTGGGGTGTAGAATAAAGTCAGAGAGACTCCCATGTTCAAGGTGCAAGGATCTCTCCGGCGACACATCACTTTCCATCATGAGGTGTGGCCATGGTCCCTGCTGGTGGGTTTTTTGACACTTGGATCTTCAGCGTCTGCGTCATGCTATTCATACTGGGTATTCTCACGGGCTTCGGGGCGCTCGTGAGTGTGCTGTTGTCTCGGATCTGGGGAGAAGAGCGTGACGATGCTGCAACAGATTGCATGAGTGGGGAGGCGAAAGAGCCTCCGTTCCGTAAAGCTGCGTGATCGGTTGTCTCGGCCATGTGAGTCTGTCTATTGCCCCGGGTGTTCTCGACCGGCAGGCCAGCACTTTTTGGCAGAGTGGCACATGAGGTAGAGGAAAATTGGTTGGGAGGATTCGTTAGAGCGCCTCGTCAGGCCGCGTGAGGCATTGCGTGGTTGCCCCTGCCCTTAAGCGATTGAGCATGCAGCCTGACCGGTTGCATGGAGAGCACAGAGGTAGATTCTCATCATTAGCTGCACCGACCCTGACTTTCCCTTACTCCATCCAGCCGCTCTCATGAGCTGTGCTTTGGATTCAATTGACAGGCAATAACAAAATCACGTTCGTAGGGATACGCTGCTGCCATCTCAAAGCCGATGCGATTGCGTTCAATCTGGCATTCCTCAGCCGTGGCAAATGTATTCAGCACTGTGATTTTTTCGAGCCCCGGCACTATATTTAGTAGAACGATAATTAACAACCACATAGGGCTCCTTTCAGCCGCTCAGCGGCGTTGGGCCCCACCCTGTGCAAACCCTTCACCCCTCCGTCGTTTCCCCATGCAGTGTCTCGTCACGTACCATACTGGGCCATTTCTCAAGTTGCCGCTGGCCTCTTCTCAGGGTTTCTGGTTACTAATTAATGATAACACTGCTGGTACCTAAGTCAACCCTGCAGCGATTCCATAAACAGTACCGCCGCCTGCGGCCGAGACGCTGGTTTCACTCAAAACTGGGGTGTAGAATAAAATCAGAAAGGTTCCCATGTTCAAGGTGCAAAACCGATCAGTCGATACATCACCTTCCTCCAGGAGGTGCGGTCATGTTCTCTGCATGGGATTTCAGGAGTTGGATCGTTAGCGTCGGCGTCATGCTATTCATACTGAGTCTTCTCACGGGCTTCGGCGCGTTTGTGAGTGTGCTGATGTCTAGGATCTGGGGAGAAGCGACCGACAATGCTGCAACAGCTCGCATGAGTAGGACGAAGAAGGAGCCTCCAATCCGTGACGTGGCGTGATCGGCGGCCTTGACGATGTGAGTTTGCCTATTGCCGTGGGTGTTATAGACCGGTCGCTTGACCAAGCTCGGTCTGTTTGGTTATCTGGTCTGTCAGGTCCATCTGGTTCGTCTCATGCAACAAAACAAACCAGTCAGACCGAATAGACCAAATGAACAAGTCACGCTGGCGGACTTTTTCAGCCGCCTGCTAGAATAGCCTCTCTACGAGGCTCCCCATGCCTGTTGTCCTGCGTCCTTCCCGTCTGGTTCCCTCGCCATCCTCTGTCACAGACAACAGGGGATCTTTTTTTACGCTGTCTCTGGCCTGCGTATATGGTTACTGGTCACTGATCACACTCCTGTTTCTGAGTACTGTTCCAGCCTATGCGGAATGGGTGGCGGTTGAGAAAGATTATCTATCACCAGGACGACAGACTGTGTACGTCGAGCCAGACACCATTCGCCGGGAAGGGAATCTAGTGACGCTATGGCAATTAATTGACTTTAAGTGGATGCAAGGGAATCAGGGGATGGGCCGCCTCGGGTTTGGACCAGAGAGATTTTTCTCTACGAAGACCCACAAGCAGTTCGACTGCGAGGAAAAGCGCCTTCGGTTGCTTGCCTTCACGGAGTACTCACAACATATGGGAACCGGTATATCGGCTAATGGATACGTAGACAAGGACCACTGGCTGCCGGTTGAACCAGAGAGTATTAGCCAAGCTCTTTGGGAAATAGCTTGCGGCAAGGAGTGAGCGACGCCGCACGCAATCTTCGACGTGACAAGGTTGATGCAATCAGCGGCCAGTGCCCCACAGGCGACAGTATTTCCCTTGAAGAGGTGGCAATGCGATGGCTCGCAAGTCTCGGTCAAGCCCGGTCTCTCTGGTCCCTCTGGTTAGTCTCATGCAACAAAACAAATCAGACAGACCGGACGGATCAAATGAACAAGATAGCTGGCAGGATTTGTCAGCATCCTACTAATAATAAGGAGGCCGCTATGAGATCAAAGCTGATGAGATGGACATTCAGTGCAGGATTGGGAAGCGTACTTCTACTTGCGCTCCCGTTGTTTCCCTTGGCCGTGACCGAATCCTCTGTGGTCCAAGCTGCTGAGCAGGCCGATCTGCTCGACATCAACACGGCAACAGCCGATCAACTCAAGGCGCTTCCTGGTATTAATGAGGCGTACACAGAGCAGATCATCAAGGGGCGTCCGTACCAGCGGAAAGACGAGTTGGTGCAGAAGAAGATCCTTCCACGAGCCACGTATGAGGGGATCAAATACAAGATTGTGGCGAAGCAGAAGTAGCAAAGTGCTGTGGCTTGGATGGTGGTGGTTCGTATGAAAGTTGGCAATGACGCGCTGCGAAGCAAGCCCTCATTACTTCAACTCCTGACATCTGCCAGCTTCGTTCTCGCGTCGCTCGGAGACTCTGGATTTCCGATTCAGTCTGAGTCGGAGATGAAGTGGGGTCAGACTGCAAGGTGCCGACGAGCCATGACCGGTAGTCGACCGAGAGAGCCGGAGCAGAGGTCATGACGCCATCCGCGCGGGTCTTCCGGAGAAAAAGACCACTATTTCGTTGGGTCTGGCTTTGGCCAATGCGGCCTGGAGATGAGGAGAGAGGAGTCGGGCATCGTCAGTGGGAAAAGCCGTCTCCGGCTGTGGTCCTTTTCTCAGGATTCAGTACCTGAAAAAGCTGATCGCCGGTTGTATCCTCACGGATGGCAAGATCTCAGCGAGATCAGTGGCGGTCAATGCAGGAATGTGCCAACGGGCGTTTCAGAGACTTCCTCCTGAAACAAGGGACTGTCCAACCGCACAAGAATGGTTGAGTCCTCATATACCGTCCGGGAGAAAGCGGGAGGGTTCGCATAGTTCACGAGGAGCGAGACCATCACTAAGGCGATCAGGCCGGAAGTGATCACGCGTATCCGCTCTGAGAAGGTGGCTGGAATTTTCATCGAGCAGGATTATAGCAGAAGAACCGGGTAGGACAACGACGGGTGAAGCTTCCGCATCTTGCTAGAATAACCCTCCTGCGAGGCTCCTCATGCCTGTTGTCTTGCGTCCCTCCCGTCGCCTTCTCCTGCCGGGCTCTGTCACGCACCCCGCGGGATCTTTCCGTACGCTGCCGCTGGCCTACTTCTCGGGTTTCTGGTTATTGATCACACTGCTGTTTCTGAGTACTGTTCCAGCCTATGCTGAGTGGGTGGCGGTTGAGAGAGACTATTTTTCACCAGGACTATCGACTATCTATATCGATCCAGACACCATTCGCAGAGAAGGGAACCTGGTCATGGTATGGCAGCTAGTTGATTTTAAGACCATGCAAGGAGGGAGAAGCCCTACTCGATTCTTATCTACGAAGACTCACAAGCAATTCGACTGCGCGGGAAAGCGCTTTCGATTGCTGGCATTCACGGAGTTTACAGACGGTATGGGAACCGGGATGCCGGATGATGGATACGTAGACAAGGGCCACTGGCTGCCGGTTGAGCCAGAGAGTATTAATCAAGCTCTGTGGGAAATGGCTTGCGGCAAGGAGTGAGCGCCGCCGGATGCAACCTTCGACGTGACAAGGTTGACACAATGAACTGCCAGTGCCTCACATGCGACAGCATGGTCTTAGCCATCATTCTTCATGAACGTTTTTGCGGCAATCGCCGTTCCGCTGCTCTTGCGCGTGAATCGTGAGCGAGACAGGCAAGACGTGCACGACAGGCGCGACTCGCGACGATGAAACATAGGACCAGTCCCGCCTTTCTCGCAACTCTCGCGAGTCTCGCGCGAATTACGAGATACGCTTCACAAGGAACGGGCTTTCGGGCGGTGTCGCGACGAACCGTCAGGAATAATGCAGGCTGGAAGAGGCGACCGTCTCCAACATGGGGGGATGGTCGACAGCATATAAATTCTATTTTATGTCTTCAACTTCTGGAAGACGCCTAGTGGGGTATAGAGGGAATACCGCCAACTCGATGGCCCAAAGGAATAAAACGTGTATGCCCAGATGGCTACATCGGTCACACTGCCCCATTCACCCTTTCCCTGCGACACACGATACAGCACTAACAAAATACCTATTATGGCAAGGAAGCGAAGTAGGTGACAGCCGACCGACAGCCGAAGAAGGGATAGCACCGTGGCTCCTATGAGAGAGCCGGCAAACAAATCTGATGCGAAGAGGGTACCATCGGTAATATCTCTAGACAAAAAATGCCAGGCCCCCATCCACAGGAGGAGAATATGAAAGCCCCACCAAGTGAGCGTTCCAAGTAGCACATCCTTTTGTGAGGTCTCCATCCAACAACCCTCATCTCATCTGGTTACTGACGACAGTTTTTCCGCTCGATGCGATTATTCGCACGCGCGGCGGCAAACTTATACGCCTGCTTCGTGGATTGACTCGACGCGTCGGCGCTGCCGCACGCGAGCGGACTACTATAGCAGAAACCGATAACGAAAAGTGGTATTGCGTGGTTGCCTCTGCCTCGTTAGAATCCCTCTAATAGGATGCTGAAAAAATCCGCCAGCAGGGGAGGGATGGCCCGGTGAGTCCCCTGTGCTCGCGCAACGCGCGGTCTCAGAAGAACAGGAGGGGAGCAGCCAGACCATCCTTCTTGCTCGCAGAACGCGCACGATAAAACTGTGCTCGTCCGATGCGCGCAGTGAAGGACAGTCTGGCCGTTCCCCTGGTGGCGAAGTGGGGAAAATCGGAAGACCCTCGCCCGGGCTAATGGCACGTCTCGGCGTGCCAGTGGGTGGGAGGGTGAGAAAGTTGCGCGCAGTGGGGGACTCATCCGGGTCATCCTGGGGACAACGAACACGAGCAAGCTTGGAAGTATCATACTTGTTCACTCGCTGCGGCCTTGCTGGACTGACTTTTTGAGCATCCTTCGAGAGCGTTCTTCTGTTGTGCCGCATGTGGGACCATCAAATTCTAGCGTGCCAAAATAGTTTTTCCGTAGCCTGGCAAGTTAATCTTGTGTCCGAGACTGGTTGATCCCATACGGTATTTCGCAGATGCACCAACCATGAATCGTCGGCCAATTGAGATGAGGCACTATTTAGCCCGCATTATTCATGAGCGATTCTACTGCAATCACCGATCCCTGACTCAAGCGAGACGGGCGAGACTGGCGGGAATAGCGCGACAAGGAGGAACAGG
>VBOM01000048.1 GCA_005877535.1 Nitrospirota bacterium
AGCGCGATCGGAAAATCTGATTTTTTTTGCCGGTGCACCACTCGAACAGCACACGCTCGCCACTTTTGTGGCTAATGTGAACAGATTGGTTGAGCAACAGCGCCTTCCATCCGAGGCCATTGCCTTGCTGGGTACCCATCGCACGCAACCCTGGGATGCAGGTGTCGTGTTAACTGACAACTATGCGCCGTATGATCTCTTGATCGGGTCCACAGTCCAAGATATGCAGCCTGAGGCGGAGAGTGCACACTAAGTCATTGAAATAATTGTGACCAGCTTGTTGACGCGAGCGTGTGTGTTGAAAGTGGACCCCAGAAAAGAGTTAGATTAACGTTCTTGATTCCGTTTTCGTCGCGGTGCTATCTATAGGGATGCCTTTCGAAGAGAATACATGCTGTTACGATATGATGGGCAGACGCAGGGAAGTAGGGGGCAGCAAGGTCAAGGCTACGTGGGCTTGGCGGTAGGCGCTCACCAACCTAATCACATCTCTTCTTTTTTTCTTAAGGAGGTAGGTCATGGGCAAGACGATGTTGGGGGCTTTCTTCGGTCTCGTGATGGTCGGGGCTGGGGCATCGGCAGCGTTTGCACTTCAGGCAGGCGGAGTCGAAATCGGGGATTTGGAGACTGGCTCCGTTGTGGGTCAGTCGTTCAAGGAGCTGGATGTCGATGCCCAGTTGTTCGCGATCGAGATTGGAAACTTAAAGACGTGGTATCCACCCGTCACGATCATCGATTTCAAAGTTCGGCCTGGTCGTCCTGTCCTGCTCAAGGTGACGAACAATGCCACTGCTGACCATGGTTTTGAGATGACCGACGCGACGAATGCTGGGGCTCCGACCGTGATGAAGGCCCAAGTTGTGTTGAAGCCTGGCGAAACCAAGTATATCGGGATTCCGACCAGCGACATGTTCTACGCCACTCAGGGGAATACGCTGACCTATCGCTGTCACCTGCATGCGGGACATGTCGGCGGCAAGATTCTTATGCTCAAGTAATAGTTCTTGGCAGATGCGAGTGACCATCGCCCTCTTTGCGATACCGCGGAGAGGGCGATGGTTTTTTAGCAGGATGATGAAAAAGTCCGCCAGCGGCGTTCTCGCGTCGCTCAGAAGCTCAACGTACCGAAGCGTACGCCTCGCATCTTCACTTGCTGCGGCCTTGCTGGACAGCCTTTTTGAGCATCCTGCTAGAGGCAGGAAGGCCCTGCTTTCCACCAGAAAAGCAGGGCCCTCCTTGTTGAACGATGAGCGATGATCAGTTGCGCACGCCGCTCCAAACTTTCGCCGGATCGATCGCCTTATCCGGATTGAGCGTCCTCGCCCTCTCGAGCAGGACCTCCGTCGTTTCTGGATAAAGCGGGTCAGAAATGCAGCAATTATCGACCGGGCAGACAGCGGCGCACTGCGGTTCGTCGAAGTGTCCGACGCATTCGGTGCAGCGGTCGTGGGTGATCACATAAATACTGTCGCCGACTCCCTGGCCATCGCCCACATGATTGCCCTTCGTTTCCGCGTCGCTGCGAGTTTCAAAAATCGCCTCGTTCGGACATTCGGGCAGGCAGGCTCCACAGGAGATACATTCATCGGTAATCAGCAACGCCATGACCCTCGCCTCCTTCTCACTACATTAGAGACACACACGGTTGACAAATCCGCCCCGTCACGACCATGATGCGTGCCGCGACGTGAACGCCATTCTAGTCTGCCGCTCTTTTCCAAGTCAACAGAACGGCACTTGCTCAGAAGGCCTAGATTCCCTGTATTAATGGGCCTTTGGGCCCAGGGAGTCGTGACGAGTCGTGACAGATAATGTCCATGACCACCTTACCGGTGAGCGAAGGGGGGCAGAAAAAGAAGCGCATCATCACGCTCGTCCTCATGGCGATTTTCTTGATGAGTGCTTCGTTCTTTCTCATCGATCGAAAAGAGGAGACCATGATTATCGTCTCCTTTCCAAATGGCCGTGAGCTCGAGACGGAAGTGGCGGATACACCGGAGAAACTGCTTGTCGGTCTTGCCTTTCGAGACACGTTGCCAGCGAATAGTGGATTGCTTTATATCTTCGAGTCGACCGGCCTGAACCACATCTGGACGAAGGAGTATCGGTTTCCGGTGGACATAATGTGGATTGATGAAAGCCATCATATTGTAGGGCTCAAGGAAAATGTCGCTCCTTGCCGGGAAGATGACTGCCCCAAGTATAGTTCCTCTCCCGAAGCGGTCCGTTACGCGATTCAAACAGGAGCGGGTTTCATCAAGCAGGAAGGGGTCACCATAGGGCTGGAGTTGAAGTATACGCTTCGGATGTAACGGGCACGGGAGACTTGGTGAAACGCATGAATAGAGGAGTCGATACAGGATGCTAGAGGGATTTCAATCCGTCGCCCTGGTCGACGAGCTTCCGCCTGGGCAATCAAAAGTCGTCACGGTGAACAATCGGGAGATTGCGCTGTTTAACATCGAGGGGGTGTACTTTGCGATCCATAATCGTTGCCCCCATGAAGGCGGTCCTTTATGCGAAGGGCGCGTGAAGGGCTTTGTTGTGGCCTGTCCATGGCACGATTTGGCATTCGACGTTCGAAACGGGCAAGGGACGGACGGCGGAGGATATTGTGTGGGGAGCTATGATGTGCAGGTGGAAGGAGCGGAAATTCTTGTCGGGCCTCGGAGAAAACCATAGCGTGATGAGGCGGAGAAGGAGCGTGTTGCCTCATAAATGACGATGAGTATGACAACTAGCCACGATCATGATGGTGCCATACATTCGGATGGGGTCAAGGTGATTGAGACGACCCTTGAGCATCCCATCCAGATTCATCTCTGGGAAGACAGGACGCGAGGGGAGCTCTGGGTTCCGACCTATGATTCTACGAGGCTCGAGTTGCTGGCTGACGACTACCTTCGCATCGCCGGGAATAATGCGGTGGATAATGGGCAGCGGACTTTCGAATTTAAAGCGGTCAAGCCGGGGACCCACCGTGTGCTTTTTGAAAAACGCATGGGGTGGAAATTCACAGCCGAAGATCGGCGTGTCTTTGACGTGACGGTCTCTGATTCCCCGTCTCGAAGAAGTGTGTAATCGTGCCGAATGTAGCCTTCATCAATGGATCGTTCATGCCGCTGGCCGAGGCGAAAGTCTCAATTGAAGATCGAGGCTTTCAGTTTGGCGATGGTATTTATGAAGTGATCCGCACATACAAGGGGCGTCCGTTCGCACTCGATGCCCATTTGGCTCGGCTGGATCGTAGCGCCACGGCGCTAGACCTGACACAGCCCTATTCCTGTGCCGAGTGGACGCACCATGTCCTGGAAGGGATTAGGCGGGCCGCCTATCCTGAAGCCAAAATCTATGTTCAGGTCACCAGGGGTGTTGCTCCCCGTGATCACGTCTACGCAGATGAACTGAGGCCCACGGTTGTCATGACGGTTCGTGAGTTCCACCCGCTCGACAGGTCAGTACAAGCGGCCGGTGTGGAAGCGATAACGACCGAGGATATCCGATGGGGGCGCTGTGACATCAAGAGCGTGAATCTTTTGGCTAACGTTCTTGCACGCCAGCAGGTTAAAAAGGCCCAAGTCTTCGAAACCATTTTGGTCAAAGAGGAATTGGTCACTGAAGGGGCAGTCAGTAACGTGATGGTAGTCCAGGGGGGAACGGTGGTGACGGCTCCCGAAGGATCACGCATTCTGTCCGGGGTCACGAGGGCAGTCGTGTTGGATCTGGCTCTGAGCGAAGGCCTGTCGATTCAGGAACGCTTTGTCTCTCAGGCAGATCTCTATGAGGCTGACGAAGTTTTCCTCACAGGGACCACGGTCGAGGTCTTGGCCGTCGTCCGTATAGACGGGAAAGTCATTGGAGGTGGACGGCCAGGCCCGATCACTCAACGACTCGCTGCAGGCTTCACGAGTCGGGTCGGCTAGCCCCCTTGCTTTGGCATAGGTGGCATGCTATGGTTCCGCCACTGGAAGTGGGCTCATGCCCACTTTTTTGTTTGATCTCTTGAACGGGCCATCCAAAGATACGGGGCTAGGAGTGTCGGTGAAGGAGTCCCGACCGGTCGTCGATCGCATCAGCGAGGTGGTATCACCCATCCTCTGGGCATTGGGCTTAGAATTGGTCGACGTCGTATATGCGGGGCAAGGTGCGCGTTCAGTCGTTCGCGTGTATATAGATAAGCCGGGCGGTGTCACGGTAGAAGATTGCGGACGTGCTCACCTCGCGATCGGTCCAGCCTTGGATGTGGCTGATCCGTTTCCGCATGCCTATACGCTGGAAGTCTCCTCGCCGGGTCTGGATCGGGCCTTCAAACGGATTCAGGATTATCGCCGGGCATTGGGGAAGCATGTGAGCGTGAAGCTCAGGCAGCCGATCGACGGACAGTGGCGTGTGGTTGGAATGTTGACGGAAGTGAATGAACAGGGAGTCACGGTCGTGGTGAACGATCCACGTTCTGAGCGGGAGGTCATCCTTGAGTTCGACTCGATCGCTGAAGCGCGGCGTGTCGTCACGTTTTAGCAGGCTGCGGGAAAACCATGTTGGCATAGTTGCCCTTTGATGGCCTGCACATCTGGGACAAGAGGAGAATACCCCCGCAGGATTTTCAAATAGGCTGCCAAGCAAGGCCGCAACAAGCGAAGGGGCGATGTGTACTCTGTTCGGTAGGGGGAGCCTCTAAGCGAAGCGAGAACACCGCCTGGTAAAAGACGCGTCCTGCGCGCTGGGTTGGACGGGTGAAAAAGCGATCTTTCAGCATCCTGTGAGGCCGTCCCAGAGTCGATTACCGCGATATGAGCATACCGCCGCATTGGAGTGTGGCTGCAGTGGC
>VBOM01000049.1 GCA_005877535.1 Nitrospirota bacterium
TCAATCTCCTTCCCTCTGATAGGAAGGGATCTTACCCTATCGTCATTCTATCTGTATATCTGACAGAAGGCCCTTGTGGCCAATCTGGACTGTTTGGTCATCTGACTGATCTGATGCAAGCGCAGCCGGGCTGATGATTTACGAGGGAGGTGCGTCTTCTTGGAGCAGGTCGAGCATGGCTTGGTGGATAGGCCCGTTACTTGCGACCAATTCTTGCCCGTAAATCGAGTGTGGAGCGCCTTTGAGATCTGTCACTCTACCACCGGCCTCGCGGAGGATGACGACTCCTGCCGCCATGTCCCATGGGTTCAGTTTCACTTCCCAAAATCCATCGAACCGGCCAGCTGCGACATAGCAAAGATCTAGAGCGGCCGTTCCGGTTCGGCGCAATCCCTGCACCTTCAATGCGAATCGCACGAAGTGGTTCAAGTTATTGTTCGGGGTCTCGCGAATGTCGTACGCAAATCCGGTCACGAGGAGCGCACGATCGAGATGGTCCGTTTTGGACACGGAAATGGGAAATCCATTGAGGTAAGCTCCGTGACCGATTTGCGCGGTGAAGAGTTCATCTCGAGTCGGATCGTAGACCACACCAATAATCCCACATCCGTCGCATTCCACCCCTATGGACACGCAGTAGGCGGGGAACCCGTGGGCGAAGTTGGTCGTGCCATCAAGCGGATCGATCACCCATTTGTAGCGGGATGGAGGTTCCTCAGTCAGCCCACGTTCCTCGGCAAGGACACGATGGGTTGGGAAGGCGTCGTGGATGACGTCGATAATCCGTTGCTCTGCCTGATGGTCGGCATCGGTGACAAGGTTGATGATCTGTTTATGTTCAATGCGAAAACCGTTGCGCGTGCATTCCGCTAGAACAGCTCCGGCCTGGCGGGCCGCGTCAGTGGCGACTGAGATGAGTGTGTCAAGAAGGGGGGTATCTTGGCCATATGGTATGGACATGAGAAGGCATCTTAGCACGAAGCTGTATTTTACTATGTGCAGCAAGAAATCTCACGAACGGGAAGCAATCCCCCTCATTGAAGCCAAGATCGAACAGGTTTCTTGCCACTCTTATTGGCCGAGCAGATGACAGTGCGAGCAAGCACGACCCGTTTTAAAGCGATCATACCATGCAAGCCACGACTGCAACTTTATCTATTGACTTGTTACGCAAGCAATGTTATAAAGCAAGCATGCTTCACTTGGGGGCAAGTTCGTGGAAGAACTCACCGATATATTGGTTGGTCTTGAACAGCGAATCAGCGCCTACAAGAACCGGCTGCAAGAGCTCGAAAAGAAACGTCGTCGCTTGGATGACGAAATCGCCACGATCAAAAAATACTTGGAGTTGGCAGAAATACTTTATCGTGTTGAAGCAGACAAGGCCAAACTCGCCAGCCTCTCCAGTCAATTCTATTCCGACGAAAAAGGTGCTCGCCAGCGACCGAATACGGACGTCACCGATCAGTCGAGGGAAATCCTCATGGGGCGGAGCAAGTATTCAGGAAAAAGCGTGTCGGAGGCTGCGTACGAAATGCTCCGCGAGGCGAATCGCGCGATGCACGCAAAAGAGCTTGTGCAGCGATTGGTCGAGGGAGGGCTCCAGATCAAAGGGAAAACACCGCTGACATCCGTTGCCACGTCCTTGAAGCGAGACAAGCGGTTTAAGAAAGTGGGGCCGAATACGTTCGAGGCGTTGGAAGAATCCCTGATCCACGCAGTGTAATGTATCTGGGCTAGTTAGACCTCAAAATACGCGAAGGGGGGTGAGAGTCTTGGCGACGAAGAAAGCAGCAAAGAAGAAGAAGAAGTAGTCCCCGCCTTGATTCTAGCGTCGGGAGCGAGGCCACTTGCTCCCGACGTTAAATCACATCTTAGTTATACCGTATACCGCACGTCAAAATTCACCTCGCCTGTATTGGCAAGACCACGCGCAGACTTCTATTCATGAGGATGAGTGTTAAGAGGCTTGAAGGGCCACAAGCGATGCGGATCTCGGTGCGGCCTTGGCAGAACGAAGCTCAGACGCGGCGACTGTTTCGTCAGCGTTGAGCAACACCCAGCTATCGGGGTGGTTGAGAATCTGTTGAACGAGACGCGTGTGTATCGAATGCCCCGAGCGCTCGGCAATCAAGTGCCCGATAAAGGGTACGCCGAGCAATGAGAAGTCTCCAATAAGGTCCAGGATCTTGTGTCGCACGAATTCATTGACAAAGCGTAGGCCTGATTCATTGAGAATGCCATCTTGAGAGAGGACGATCGTATTGTCCAGGTTGCCGCCCTGGCCAAGCCCTCGAGCCCAAAGGGCTTCCACTTCCTGCAAGAAACCGAATGTCCTGGCATCTGCGATCTCACTTTCAAACGCATGGGCCGAATGCTCGTAGACGTAGGTCTGAGTCTGGATCAACGGATGATTGTAGTGGATGGAATAGGTGATCTTGGCGGTTGAGGACGGTGCGATGCGAACTCGACGAGTTCCATCCACCACCTCAAGAGGCCGGGTGATTTTCAGATAGGGTTGCCGCCGGCTCTGGAGAACAATTCCGGCTGACCGAATCAAGCGAACGAAGTGTGCCGCGCTGCCGTCCATGACGGGAGCCTCACCGGCATCAAGTTCCACATACACGTTATCGATGTCGAGTCCGGCCAATGCGGCCAGGACATGCTCGATCGTCTTGACCTGAAACCCGTTGCCGCTGATTGCGGTGCAGAGTTCCGTAGGAACCAAATGCTCGATGGAAGCCGTGAGGGAGGCTCCGTCTTTTCCGTTCCGGTTTACAAAGACGACGCCTGTATTTGGTGCAGCAGGCCTGAGTGTGAGTGTGACGGGCTGTCCTGAGTGGAGCCCAACTCCCGCACAACTCACTGCATTCGCTAAGGTTTGTTGAGCCCTCACACAGTCACCTCAATAATTACACAGAGGGGGTAACAGCAACTCGTGTGCCAGACGGTATTTCCCCATAAAATGACCATATGTAATTGATAATACAAGATAAGTATTTAATTGTAACAACAAGATGTCATGTTGCAAAAACATGACACCTGTGACTTTTCTAGAATTATCGAATCGCAATTCCCTCCCCTATTATGAGGAGTCAGTGCAACTGAATATGGAAGCAATCACCGCAATTGGCAGCAAGGCTTAACGGAATGTTGGTGGCTGACAAGGAATACGTGATGATCTGTCGGATACGGAAAAGCTGCAAGCCGCTTGTCGGGTGAGAATGTGTGCCCATAGTGGCCACAACAACTATGGCCGGGGATCCAACTCGATGAGTCCTTTCCGAATGGCCAGGATTGCGGCCTGGGTGCGATCATAGACTTGGAGTTTATGAAAGATATTCCGTACGTGGTTCTTAACGGTCTTTTCGCTCAGGTCCAAGTTATTGGCAATTTCCTTGTTCGTCTTGCCGTCTGCGACCAAGCGTAAGACTGTGATCTCTCGCTCCGTCAAATCATGCTCGACCCACCCAGGTTTTTTCCCCTTCTTTTGAGACATCAAGGAGAACTCCGCCAAGATCTTGCTCGCTACGGATGGATGGATCAGTGACTCGCCCTTGTAGATCGCCCGAATCGCGGTGACGATCTGAGAGGATTCGGAATCCTTTAAGAGATATCCGGTGGCGCCGGCACGCACCAAATCGAAGATGTATTGTTGTTCGTCATACATGGTCAGGGCCACGACTCCGATGTGAGGGAACTCGCGCTTGATTTGTCTCGTCGCTTCGACCCCGCCCATCCGGGGCATGCTCACGTCCATCAGCACGACATCAGGGACCAACGTCTTCACTTTCTCGACCGCTTCCATGCCATCCTGGGCCTCGCCTACGATATGGATGTCGTCTTTCGTCTTGAGGATTGCGGCCAGTCCTTCGCGTACGACGCGATGGTCGTCCGCGATGAGCACCTTAATCTTCTCCATGGGCTATCGTCTCCTTTTTGACCAGGGGGATGTCGACGACAATCGTTGTGCCACGCCCTTTCTTAGACTCGATCTTGCCTTCACCACCCACGAGCCGAGCCCGCTCCAGAATTCCGCGAATCCCGAAGTGATCCCATTTGTCGGGATCACGCAGCACGGTGTCCATGTCGAATCCCACGCCGTTGTCCCCGATGGTGACACGGAGGAGTTCGGGGTCGATGTCCAGCCCCACGGTTACCCGAGTCGCTTTCGCATGTCTCTCCACGTTGCTGAGGGCTTCTTGCACAATGCGAAACAGGAAGATCTTGGTACGCGGGAATAAGATCTGTTCATCGCCGGATACGCGGAACTGTGTCTTTATATGATACTGGGTCTCGTACGAGCTGAGATAGTTGGTCAGGGCCGGGAGCAACTCCATCTTGTCGTAGTGGAGCGGACGGAGATTGAAAATGACTTGCCGCGCCTCCTGGATGGCCAGCTTCAGTTGGGCTTTGCTTTGACGCAAGGTGGCCAAGCTGGCTTTCGGATCTTTTCGAATCAGTTGCTGGCTCAGGCCAAGTTTGAAATTCACCCCGGCCAAATTCTGCACGAGACCGTCGTGCATTTCGCAAGCAATGCGTGTCCGTTCCTCCGTCACTGCCACACCCGTCTCCTTGACATACAGTCGATAGAGCGATTGGTATTTATTTAAGGTTTTCTCGATCTCTGCCGTGGCGCGGATGCGGGCCTCGATGAGCTCCCACATGAATTTTGCGCTGGCCCCGCCGATGACTGTGACGCCCATCCGGTGGAAATCTTGGAGCAACTCCCAGACCTTGGCATTGCCCGAGACGTCGATGATGAGATCCACGCGCTCGAGGTCCAAGAGTCGACGGTAATCGCGGGTCACGGGGATGCCGAGTCGCCTCGCCAGTGCAATGCCCGGGGCGTTTGCCTGTATTTCGGCCACCCCCACGATTTGCACCAGCGGGTCCGTTGCAAAGATCTCCATCAGCGCTGTGCCGCCGCGGCCTGCGCCGATAATTGCCACGTGCGTGCCGCTCGGCACTCCTGTCTTGCGTGGCCGTTTAGGAGACATGGAAGGAGTTGTCGGCATCTTGACGCCTACTCGTTGAGAAATTTCCCCATGTTGTAGACCGACGAATGGCGGAAAGACATCGAGATGACGATGAGAAGTGAGGAGGGATCCTGCGGCCCTCATCGCTCGCGGCGTTGCTGGGCCAACGTTCTCAGCTCGTCCATGAACTGGTCAATGTCTTTGAACTCGCGGTAGACAGACGCGAAGCGAACATAGGCGACCTGATCCATCTGATGAAGCTCTTTCATCAACTCTTCGCCCACGATCCGGCTCTCGATTTCGGTTTCACCCATTTCCTGAATGCGTTTCTCGATGCGATCCGTCACTGCTTCGATCGTCGCGGTACTGATAGGCCGTTTCTCGCAGGCTTTCTTGAGACCAGCGAGAATTTTAGTACGGTCGAACGATTCCCTGCGACCGTCCTTCTTCACTACCACAGGAAGGATTTCATCGACGCGTTCGTAGGTGGTGTAACGCCGCTTGCAGCCGAGACATTCGCGTCGGCGGCGAATAACCTCGCCCTCCTTCGCCATGCGCGAGTCTACGACTTTGTCTTCGAGTTCATCGCAGAACGGACATTTCACAGGCGGTGATCCTGCCCCGTCTGACGCGGTTTAGTAGGTATGAAAGATCGGGAATCGGCTGCAGAGCGCTTTGGCCTGAATGCGGACTTCCTCGAGCACCGCGGGGTCTTGCCGATGCTGAAGCACCCGGTCGACCAAGCCCACAATCTCTTTCATCTCGGCTTCCTTCATCCCACGGGTAGAGACAATGGGAGATCCCAGTCGAATGCCACTGGCGACGGCCGGCGGCTTCTCGTCGTAAGGCACGGCATTCTTGTTCACGATTATGCCGGCAACGCCCAAGGCCGCGTCCGCTTCTTTGCCTGTAATACCCTTGTTGGTCAGATTCATCAGCATCAGATGCGTATCCGTACCGCCCGACACAATCTTGTACCCAAGGTCGAGGAGTCCTTGGGCCAGCACCTTCGCATTGGCGATGACCTGCTGTTGGTAAAGTGTAAAAGCCGGGGAGAGAGCTTCCTTGAAGGCGACGGCCTTCGCCGCGATCACATGCATTAAGGGTCCGCCTTGTATCCCAGGGAAGATAAATTTGTCGACCGCTTTGGCATGCTCAGCCTTGCACATCACGACGCCACCCCGGGGTCCGCGTAGGGTTTTGTGGGTGGTCGTGGTGACAAAGTCGGCATAGGGAACAGGGTTCGGATGGAGACCCGCGGCGATCAGCCCGGCGATGTGGGCGATGTCTACCAGAAGATAGGCACTGACCGACTTGGCAATCTGTTGGAATCGTGGAAAATCGAAGGTGCGCGAATAGGCACTGGCGCCTACGACGAGCATGCGTGGCCGGCATTCCTCCGCCAGCTTCTGCACCGCGTCATAGTTGATGGTTTCGGTCTCACGGTCCACGCCGTAGGAGAACACACGGAACAGGATCCCTGAAAAATTGACCTTGCTGCCGTGGGTGAGATGACCGCCTTGGGCGAGATCCATGCCCAGGATGGTGTCGCCGGGTTTCAAAACGGACAGGTATGCCGCCATATTGGCCTGCGATCCTGAGTGCGGCTGCACGTTCACGTGCTCCGCGCCGAAAATCTGCTTACACCGCTGGATGGCGAGATTCTCCACGGTGTCCACATGTTGACACCCACCGTAGTACCGTTTCCCCGGGTACCCTTCGGCGTACTTATTGGTCATGAGGGATCCCTGAGCGGCTAGGACGGCGGGACTGGCGAAGTTCTCCGAGGCGATCAGAAGCAGCTTATCACGCTGCCGCTCTTCCTCGGCGACAATCGCGGCATAGACATCCTGGTCTATGGCCTTGAGTGCGTCTAAAGAACCGACCGCATCGTTCATGACAGCGAGTTCCTTCGTTAGCAGTATGCGGAAAAAGTCCTCTTCTCACCCGCCCGACCCCGGCGCGCCGAGACGCGCCTTTTCCCATGCCTCTCAGGCGCTCAATCCGAAATTGAGGGTTCGAACTTCCGAAAACCTCGAACTTCGGACCTCGAACACTTGTCCATCACGCCAGTCCCGCGTGTCTCGTACAGCTATCCAGTAGGGTCGTTGCCGTTATCCTAGACTTACCGCAATATTTTTCCCGTAGACCCTAGGCCTCAGCGGGGGACGGTTCGGCTTCCTGTTTCTTCACGACGTGGATCATCACAGTTGCAGTCACGTCCCGTGGAAGCTTGATCGGCACGGTGAAGCTGCCAAGTTCCTTGATCGGATGGTCCAGATGGATCTTACGCCGATCCACCGTAAATCCCTGTTCCGCCAATCTTTCCGCAATGTCCTTGACCGTGACCGACCCGAACATCTTGTCGTCCTTGCCCACCTGGGCCTGCACAGTGAGGGACACAGCCGAAATGCTCTTAGCGTGGGTTTCAATCTCCTGCTTTTCTTTTTTTGCCCGTTCACCTGCGACGCGCTTGATATGCTCAAAGGCCTTGATGCTGCGACTATCTGCCAACACCGCTTTTTTGCGTGGGAGCAGAAAGTTCCGTGCGTACCCATCTCTGACATCGAGCAGATCTCCGAGATGTCCGACTCCATCCATCGTTTCTTGTAGAATGACCTTCATACCCCTAACTCCTTCTGTTGGAAAGGAAAAGAGGATACTTGGGGACCGGCTAAAAGTCAATTCGCAATGTACAAAACAATGTACGGATGATGCGTCATCGGTCATGGTCGCGGAACGATCGTGAATGGGAGGGTACCCTATGACATGACAGGCTGGACAGGTCTAATAGGCCGACCGTATTATGATGGCGACCGCTATACAGGGACAACTTCCTAAGAGTCTTATGACTGCACGGGACCTTCTCGAAACATGGGCTCTCCGCCTTGAAGCTGAACAGAACCGGGTGGGCAGTACAGCGCTTGACCAGCCAATTCATCAGGTGGCAGGCCGACTTGTCCACACCATCGGCACGCTCCATCTGTATGAGCTGACGCTCCCACATGGCTCGTCCATCGAACATGACACTCCGCTCTCGATT
>VBOM01000121.1 GCA_005877535.1 Nitrospirota bacterium
CACAATTAAGCGGGGCAGTACAGCAGTTCGAGCGAAGAATCAGTGACTCTTAACTGTGTGTCTACGAAACCCACGCCACCTCATTCCGACGCCATTCCTTTTGACCCCACGATGTTTTTTTCCTGATGACATGGAAGTTCATGCCGAGGCCTCCTTAAATACTTCTCTCGCCGCCCTGACTCCTGATTCAACGGCTCCTTCTATCCACGCGTGCTTAAGCGATGTATGCTCCCCAGCGAAATGGATACGATCATGGCATTTCCACACATTTTCGAAAAGCTCTTTTTCTTGATATGGCTCGAAAAGTGCGAAGGCACCAAATGTGTACTCATCTTCGGCCCAGCTATGGCTCATTCCCCCCACTAGAAGCTTTTCGCATTCGTCTTGCTTCATGTTGTGCAGTTCCGCGACGTCACGTAAGGCAAATCGAATACGGTCGGATTCATTGAGTGAACCCCACCGTAGGCTGTCGTCACCCCATGTATAGCTGGCAAGAAGTAGCCCGCGATCTGAGTTGACAGGGTTTTGGCCGATTGATGGATAGTAAGTCCAACGTATTGGTAGATCGGTAATGCTGCGACCGCCGTATATCTGTTGATCTTTTTCCCAAAACCGCCTTGAGAACTCCAAGACTATTTTGGTGGCATTTTCATAGTGAAGGTTTCTGATCACGTGAAGTCGCTCAGGTGGTAGCACGTTATGGCCAAATCTGACATGAGTCAGAGCCGAAAACGGTGCAGCCAGAATGACGTGATCAGCTGTTTCGTCAGGAAGGGGCAATTTTGTGAGGGTATGTTCCGAACTCACCAGATACTCCTTCCCCGGCCGTACTCTGTTTACCTGCGTCACGCGTGCATGGTATCGGACCGAGTCAACAAGGTTCGTCTGGTTAGCAGAAGTGGAGGTAATAAAGCTGCGTGGTAAGAGATCCATTCCGCCCAGTATCTGATATTTCGTCCCTAACCCCATAACCATATGGTCGCGGACTGCTTCTAGAAGTGAGGCACGGAACTCTGCTGCTCCAAACACAAACCCGATGAGGTCAATGTCACCATGTGTCAATTTCAGATCCTTCGGGATGTTGCCCTCGGTAATTGGGTTTCTGGAACCATGGACAAAAGCATGGAGATACTCACCCCAGGAAATCTTGTCTAGCTGGATCCGTCGATCCTTGTCTTTGTAGAATCGCGCGAGAGGGTTCAAGACCTTCTCAACAATGTCTTCGGCAGTTTTGTTGGAGGAGTAGGGACGGCCAAAGTTAGACTTGCCTTTGAGATAGTCTGACCTGCGTCCTCGTTCTCCGTTGATATAAATGAGGGCTTTTGAGTTGTCCTGGATGAACTCTGTCAGCTGCAAGCCAAACGTTTTGCATAAATGCAGAGTCAGTTTATGTGGTGCAGGGATACGCATTGCCCCAGCTTCGGCATAGAGCCCACTCGAAAACCCCTCCCTGAGCGTTCTCACCCTCCCACCAACTCGTTGGCTCGCTTCATAGAGCCGAACTTGTAGGCCTGCTCTCTGAAGCAGCCAGGCGGCAACTAACCCTGCCATCCCAGCCCCAACAATGGCGATATGGCATTTGGTGCTCCTGTTGTAGCGTCCAAGGCCTTTTGTCAGCAGTTCCATGTAGTATGTGGTTTGTTCACGCATGCAACATCTCCGAGTGTCTTGCATTTCTTGGTACAGGGTCGGCGACGGCCCGCTTCAAGCGGGTGTTCTCCCGTTCCAGGTCTTTGAGCCGCTTGATTTGATCCACCTTGAGCCCGCCGTATTCGTTGCGCCAACGATAGTAAGGTTGTTCGGTGATACTGAGCGCACGGCAGACGTGAGCCACGGACTGTCCCTTACTCATGGCGACTTCGGCTTCACGTAATTTAGCGAGGATCTGTTCGACGGTGTGACGCAGACGTGGCATGCAGCCCTCCTTTCGGCCCGACCCTAACATAGGATCTGGATTCGTTTAAGGGGGCAGGTCATCAAACCTACGGCTCATGCTCCCGGAGGTGACAGCCGACCAGACCTGGTGGCTTAAAGATGGCTGATCGCAGAGTCACTGCACGTCGACCATGATGGTATGGCTGGCCGTGACAGTTGAGTGATCCTTGCTGGTAGTTTTCACGGTAATCTGGTGCTCCCCTCTACTCAAGCCATTAAACGTTCCGTGAAAACCCCTCTGATATTCATTGTCCACGAACACGTGGACATGTCCGACCTGCTCATCCTTGGTGACCTCGTATTTCAGCTCAAAGCTGTCGCTGACCTTATCCCCGTCCTTGGGAGACGTGATCATAACCTTCTGCCCGTCCTCAGTCGGCTTCTCCGCCGCGAAAACTGGCGCTCCACCGAGACAGCCCACTAACGCGATCCCCAATCCCATGAACCCGATGCGCCCCATCAGATGCATCATGACCTCCTTGTTCGAACCGGCAGAATGAATGTAGCACCTTGGCATTCTCAAAAAAGTCGTATGCTGCCTTCGATTCGTCTGAGGTAAGTTCTCTGCGGAAGGTCAACATCCTGTGCGTAAACTCAAAGTCTCCTCGATTTTCGGAGGAATTTGCCGAAGGAGGAGTAGTTCAGTCCTTCGCCAGTGCTTGGGCTAGCAGTGCTGTGTCGGTGAAACCACGCAGTCGTTGAAGATATCCCTCGCGGACTGTCCAGACGTGGACGAAGGGCACATTGACGGGTACGGCAGCTTTTCGGGTCTTTCCTTCGATACGACCAATCGCGACGACATGCTCGCCCGCAGTGATGAACTCTTCAGCGACGAAGCGAACATCAAAAGCTCCATAGAAGTTCGTGAGAAAGCGCTCGAGCACGTCCTCGAGGCCCTCGAAGTGGCCGCCTCCGATGGGCATCCCTTCTGGCAAATCGTAAACAACCTGTGGCGCTTGGAGACCTCGCAGTGCCTCGCGATGTCCTGGAACAGTAGCTTTGTAGAATGCGCGGACGCGATGTTCGTTTTGTTCTTCATGGGTCATTTTCTTCTCCTCCTTCGATTAACCCCCAGACCCATAAGGTCCATTATGGTGTCGTGCGGAGTGAGTTGGATGAAGTTGGTGACTCAATGAAGCCGTCGCGCTCGTGGACAAGCGTAGGAAGGTCGCGATGCAGGCTGATGACTTCTCGGAGTTGGAGCAGCGCCATGTACCTGGGCAGGCAACTTTCTACGGCGGGCGTGAACACCGAACTCCTCCATAAATTCCCCCGAGCAAAGGCATACAGCTGAGCAAACGTCATCGTATTCGAGGGTGTTCGGTAATGATATGCCAAGACATTTTCCAAAGCCATTAAACTTTTTCGCTCGTAGATGTCGAACCGTACCGGCCTGGACCTGAGCCGCCCGATTTCCTAGGAGAGATAATACAATTTGCTAGAGAACCAGATATCCTCACTCCACTGACAGTAAGACCATACGCTGATAGACTACCTCATGAGCCAATATCCAGGTAAAATCTTTTCACTTGAGTGCTACCAGGCTGCTACCGGAATACCCCAACTCAGGCTCATCCAGCACGATCTCGATTACTCCGATTTCTTGTGTTTCTGATCAGATACATCCTTCTGGGTCTGCTGAGTTTGGTCAACCAGGCATCTCTTAATCAGCGGGCCGTAGGTTCGACCCCTACACGGCCCACCATTTTCCGCGGACTTACAAACCATTTACCAATCCTCCTTCCGGGCGGCAACCGTATGGCGAGCCCTCTCTTGCCTGCCGTGTACGTCAATGTTCCCCTACATTCACGATTACCGGTTGCATCTCCTTCTAGCTTAAACTGGTTGTTGAGTAACCATAGAATGTGTCACTGATACACCATCAGCCGGCGGCCTGGCCAGTCGCTGTGCTCGCCGCGCCCCGCTCTGCGACTCACACCGCTGGTGCCGGATCCTCCAGCGCGCTTAGGGGGTCGCCGCAGAGGCGGCGCGAATCGCTCACGCGCAGGCCAGTTCCTCAGGTCTCGGTCGGTCTACAATCGCGGGCGGGTCACGGTGACTCGCCCTCATCGAGAGCCTGGACCCGGTTACGGGGGCGACGTTACAAGGGAACTGACCATGTCTATGGTAAAATTGCGAGAGTCTTGTGAGGCGCATACATGCTCTCCTTCGGCCAGATGTTTCTGCTTGCGTGCGTGGTCACTGTGTCTCCGAGTTTCGCCGCCACTGCAATCTACACCTATAAAGACGACTCCGGCACGCCGACGTTTACGACTGAGTTGGACTCGATCCCGGAGAAATATCGCAACCGAGTCGTCCCCCTTGATTCCGGCACCGCCGCCCCCGTTGAGGCGGAAGTGCCAAACCCTCCTCCGGTGGCCGCCCGGGTCGTCACCGCCAGCGGCGAGTACCGTATGGGCGATCACGACACCCGAGCCGACGCCGTCCGATTGGCCATTGAAGCGGCAAAAGTCGCTCAGGCGATCACCGCGCTTCGAGAAAATGAGAGCGCGAAACAGGAACTCGTGGCGCTTCGAGCCGAAACGGACCAATTGCACCAACAGCTCGATGCCGCCAATCAGGCCTTGACTACCGCCGTGTCGCCCGATCAGGTTCAGACTCTCAATCAGCAACGCCAGGACCTGTTAAACCAGCTGCAAACCAATGCCCTCGTTTCCCAAGCTTGGACCGATTGGGTCTATGTGACACCGATCGTCTACCCCTATCCGTGGATCGGCCTGCAACAAGTTCACGGACTGCTGCTCCAAGCGCGTCAGCTCAATCCGCAAAATCGTCATCTTCGGGTTTTGCAACAGGTCGTGACGGTGCCGCGCGGTGCCGTGCCCTCAACGCCGGTGCCCGGACTTTCGCCGCCGTTGCCGCCGCACACCTCCCTGCTTGTGCCGCCGCTAGCCTCACAGCAGCTCGCCCCCTCACCGCGTCAGAGTCAGCCGTTAGGGTCGAGTCCACCTGCTCCCGGAGTGCGTGAGGCGAGTCCTTCGACCACGCTCGCGCCGCAGCACTTCTCCACCCCTCTGCCCCCAACACTCCAGCAAGTGCATCCGCCCCACCTGGTGCAACCCAATCCTCCGGTGCTTCGTGCGCCGTATTCTGCACCGCGCCCAGCCCCACCAATGAGTCCGCAACACTTTGGCGGGATGGGAGGCCGTTCCGGCGGAGGTGGCCACTTCAGCGGCGGACATCACGGGCGCTAGCAGTGCGTGAACGGTGCTATGCGCAGCACACTCAGCAGCATGACCGCCTCATAGGGGTTACGACTACAGGCTGCCACATCGACTTTATCCGCGTAGTCCGTCACGGAGGTAAGATCTCCGGATAGGAGAATGACTGGAGTGGCAGGACGCGGCATATGCTCTAGGACATGATAAATCGAGATTCGCCGTGAGGGATTTAAGCTAGTATTTTGAACTCTAGACAGACGATTGGAACAGGCTTGCTTCTGTAGAGGCCTACATCGGGCCTCATGGAGGATTGAAACTCAGTGGACCCCTAGGGTGATAAATTTGTGCTAAAAGTCTTCGAAATGGATCGAACATATGGAATGAATAGAACCAATCGAAGCGAAGTAAAACATTGACTTTCAAAGGAACGGGGAAACCAGTTTGCCAATCAAGCTATTAGAAAAACAGTCCTGTTAGCGCTCTTAATCAACGGGCCGTCGGTTCGACCCCTACCAGGCCCACCAAACCTCGCTTGCGCGTGCTGGCGGCTACTCGGGCGCAGCCCCTCTGCGGAGAGCCTCTTTTTTATTAATTATCCATTCGGTGATTGTTCGTTCTTCGCCTGTTCCTTCGACTCTGGCGATTCTGTATTGACGAGGTCATATCCCGCTGCCGGCGTGACGACACGCACCTTGTCGGCTTCAAGCAACGCGGCGCTGGGGTTGTTCACGACGCGGTCGCTCGTGGAAATCCCCTCTGCCACTTCGACGGCAGTGTCCATGAGTTTGCTCACGGTAATGGTTTTCAAGTGCACCCGGTCGTCCTCCGTGACGACGGCCACTTGCGTGCCGTGCTCCTGGAACACCAATGCGGTAGACGGAATCGTGAATGCTTGCCTATCGATCGGCGCCGTGAGTTGGACCTGGGCGTAGGAGCCGGGCCAGAGCGCTCTGTCCTGATTGTCAATCGTAAAGACAGTCACCGCGGTGCGCGTGCTCACATCGAAGCCACGGGCGACGGTCAGGAATTTGCCGGTGAAATGGCGGTTCGGCAATTGCGGCACGGTCACGTCGGCCGTCAGGCCTGGCTGCAGGAAAGGCCCGAACGACGCCGGTACGCTGACAAACAGGCGCAACCTATCCACGACGGCCACCGTAAAGAGGTTGGTGATTGCACTGGGGGTGCTGAGATTGCCTTCCTTGCTGACCAAGTCGCCGACATTGATGTTGCGCTGAGTCACCACGCCGTCAAAGGGCGCGACGATCGTTTTGAACCCAATGAACGCCTCGATGTTCTTGACCTTTTGCTCCGCTGCGTTGACCATCGCTGCCTGGGCTCTCATATTTTGTTCCTGCACCGTGATCGACTGCTCGGAGACTGCATGATTGGGGCGCAGCGCAATCCAGCGCTTCGCGGTCACCTCGGCCAGCTTATACCTCGCGCGCTCCGTTTCCAGATCGGCCCTGGCCTGCGCATATTGGGCGTCGAGATCCGGCGCGTTGATTTCGGCGAGGACGTTGCCTTTCTTCACCTGGCCTCCGTAGTCCTTGTACCACATCTTCACATAGCCCGTGACACGTGCGTAGATCGGCGCCTCGTACCAGCCCACGATATTGCCGGGGAGCGTAATGGTCTCGGTCGCCGGCACCGGCTTGGGAGAGACGACGGCCACGGTAGGAATGG
>VBOM01000122.1 GCA_005877535.1 Nitrospirota bacterium
GGCCTGAGAAAGAGATTGAAGTCAAGAGGGAGATCTTCATCTACCAGATCGGAGACCGTCCGCACGATCGCCATAGGTAGGCCTTGTTCTTGAGCCACCGCCGCCACCGCGGCACTTTCCATATCGAGCCCGATCGCGTCGGTCAGACGACGCAGCCGGCGCTTCTCCTGCGCCTCGCACACCACAGTCCCCGATGACACGACTGTTCCGACCCGCGCGATCAACCCCGCGTCCTGCGCCACGATGAGAAGGCCTGCCCGTACAGCCCCGTCGCAGAGCACACGGTCATTCCTCATCGCCCAGGTTCCTTCAGCCTGTACAGAAGACACCTCTGTGCCGACGATGAGGTCTCCCACCTGAGCCGGTACGAGCGCGCAGGCAAAGCCCGTGGACATGACCAGCGACATGGCCTGTGCCTTCAGCACCTTTCCCGCCACAGTGCCGGCTGCAGCGGGACCGACGCCCGTTTGGATGAGCCAATACGTGCGATCCCCTTGCTGTCCAATATGGCAGCGGACTCCGCCGATTGTCGCAACACGGTCCGTCGCTAACGCGCGCCGAACGGCCTGGAGCTCCCAGCGAGTCGCGGCAAAGATGGCGATGGGGTTCACCGCAGGGATGGAGGGAGGTTGCCCCGCGCCAACAGATGACGTCGGCGGGCGGTTCAATGATCGGCTCGATGAGGCCCGGACGCGAGTACCTGTTGCCGTACTTCGTCGGCCCGCATATTCCCGCGCGTTCGTAGATTCCGGTACATGGCCAAGGCCCACAATGGAAAGTATTGACAGTACCAATGGTAGCGGAGATAAAACACCCGAGGGAATCCAGTGCCTGTATGGCGGACCTCTTCCCAGGATCCATCCTTCATTTGGTGACGGAGAAGATATTGGACGCCGCGAGCGACGCTAAAGGCATCGGTCATCCCCGCAGACATGAGTCCCATGATGGCCCAGGCCGTTTGAGAAGGTGCACTGTCCCCCGTCCCGCTCCACGCAGGGTCATCGCAATAAGAAAGACAGGTTTCGCCCCACCCGCCATCGGGATTCTGCTTCGACTCAAGCCAGGCAACCGCACGGCGAATATAGGCTTCTGAGAGATCCACTCCGATCGCACGGAGACCAGCCAGGACGGACCAGGTGCCATAGATATAATTCACGCCCCACCGACCGTACCAACTGCCGTCGGTCTCCTGCTCTCGCTTGAGGAAGCGGAGGGCCGGCGCTACGGCAGGATGCGTCTGATCGTAGCCCAACGCCGCGAGCATCTCGAGGCAGCGTCCGGTCAAGTCGGATGTGCTCGGATCGAGCAAGGCATGGTGGTCGGCAAATGGGATATAGTTGAAGACGATTCGATTGTTATCCTTGTCGTATGCCCCCCACCCGCCCCCGCCTTCTGGAGAGATGGGTGGTCCTGCGGCATCCCGGTTTCGATGAAAGCGTTCATGAGCAATGCCGTATCCCAGATGGGAGAGTGGCAGGGCTGAAGATGCAGCGCCTCGACTTGCTGATCGCCGATCGATACCGTGTCGTAGACTTCCAGCGATTCGATTTCCTGGAGCGCCTTCCGCACCAATGGATCGTCAACCTGATAGCCGAGGCAACGAAGGGCCACGATCGAATTCGCCATGGCCGGATAAATCGCCCCCAACCCACCGCTGCCCTTGAGGTGTTCCAACATCCAGGTGGCGGCCTCATGCAAGGCCTTCTCACGCAACCAACTCAGCGGGATCCGGTCGTACAGTTTCAGCACCCTGTCCAGCTGGACAAAGAAATTATGCGGCGTAAACCATCGTTGATCTTTATTGAACGGTGGCACGTTGCGATAATGAATCTGCGATCGAGGCGCGACATAAAGCTCCTCGATACCTTGCTCTTGAGGAATTCGGCAGATAGGCTGATGTGCAAAGACCACGAGCAAGGGAATCAAGACGGCACGAGACCAATAGGAAATGGCATAGATGCTGAAATAGAACCGCTTCGGCAGGAGCATGATTTCTGGCGGCATGCTCGGGATGCCCTTCCAATCATACTGCCCGAACAGTGCCAGAGTAATCTTTGTGAAGACGTTTGCGCACACGACACCGCCCAAAGCCAGAATACAGTCACGGGCCCGAAGCATGGCAGGCTCGTCTGCCGAAATGCCGCTCAACTTCAATGCGAAATAGGCTTTCACGGAGGCGCTGATCTCCGAAGGCCCCCCGTAGAAAATCGGCCAGCCGCCATCGGGCAATTGCATGGCACGGAGATAGCGAACCGCCTTGCGCTCTCGCTCGGGATCAACCAGTTCGAGAAACCGCCGCAGCAAGAGGTATTCAGCGGTCAGTGTGGTATCGGCTTCCAGCTCTGCAACCCAGTACCCCTCTGATGCATGTTGTCTGGACAAGAGCCAGGCTTGACTGCGCCGGACCGCGTCGTCGAGTGCATCCACTTGACTGATCGTATGGCCGGTGGAGCGCCGTGTCGCTGCGTCGACGGGTGCCGAAAGCACGGACTTGTCCGACACCAGACGTAGCGGCGGAACGTTGGACGGGTCAGTCACCAACTCCAGCTTCTCCGGAACGGAGACGAAGAAGCTATCGGATAGACGATCTAGAAGCGTTCGAATCAGCTTCATTGTACTTGTCGGTGAAATACTAAAAGTAGATGGGACAACGCGGGTGATTCGCTTCACCCTCATAAAAAAAAGCTCGATCTACGAGCGGGACGCTCCTAGATCTATCTATTCGGGGGTATATAGCAGACGTTCTGCTCTAACGTCAAGAAACCGAGAGACGGAAGTCCTCTGAAGTACGGATGTTTTAGCCAATCTGGTCTGCTTAGGCCGGCTGCAACTTGCCCAGTCTCACCGAGAGGATTTTTGAGATGCCCGGCTCTTCCATGGTGACTCCAAACAAGGAGTCTGCAATGGCCATCGTCTGTTTGCTGTGGGTGATAACCATGAACTGTGGGTTGCACCACGATATCGACTCCCGGCTCCTGCGGTCCAGCCCCTTCTGCCGTCTCATCCGCCCACACCTCGACCAGCTGTAGTTCGGCCCGACCACCGGGGAAGAACTTCACGAACACTTCACTGAATTTCTGTTGGAGCTCGGAAAAGGTGCTGGCGAACATGTCTCTCGTGGTGCGATTGATACGCTGAATGATTTCTTTGAACGAGCTGATGGACGTGGAGAGATCTTGTTCCTGCGTCGTCAGGAATCGATACCGTTCATCCAACTCTTGATGCTCGTGAATGGCCGCCAAATTGATCGGCCCCAGGCGATCGAGCTTCTCGCGAATCTTCTGCAATTGCTCCCGTAGAGCGACTTCATTGACTGCCGGTGGGCCTTTCGAGATCGGCTCTTTCCCGATGGACAGCTGTTCGGGTGCCGTCGCCACGACCGGTGGTTCGAGCAGGGTCGCGAGATCGACCTGGTATGTTCCCAAGAGCGTGGATTCGACAGTCCCCAGTTGCATCCGAATTTCCGCCTTCTTGACCTCCACCGCCATGCGGGAATCGCGAAGAGACGACACGGCACGACGAACATCCTCCAACCGGGCATCGACCTGCTGTGCTGCCGCCATGTCCTGCGCCTGTGATTCTTGTAGTTCGACCAGCCGAGCCTTGACTTGGACTGCCAATTCACTGAATTCTCGACAGCGTGCTTCTTGGCTCTCACGTTCAACCCGGCTTTGTTCGATCGAGGCCTTGAGCTCCTCGACATGCCGCGTCAACGTCTCAACGTGTACGATCACGTCGTGCTGCTGTTGCTGAATCCGCAGGAGGTCGTGATGACGATGCTCACGGGTAGCCCGGATTCCCTGCACCACCAATTGCGCCTCTGTGAATCGCTGCTGGAGCCCCTGCATGTCGTGATCAATCTGCCCCACTCGTTCGCGTACACGACTGAGCCGGGCCTCCTGACCAGCTTTCTCCGCCATCCACTGTGCAAGCTGCGCTTCGCCGGAGCGCGTTTCATGATTGAGCCGCTGCACCTCCGCCAAGCCTCGTTGCGCATCACTCATCAATGCATCGATCCGCTGGGTCAGATCTCCCAGCATATGCTGGAGTCCCGCTTCGTCTTTCCGCAGTGAGAGCTCCTGCATTTCAGCGTCACGCAACGACTCCACCAGTTGCCGGCTCTGCTCACGCAACTCCTGTCCCTGCACCAGCAATCGTTCCCGTCGCTGTTTTCCTTCTTCGACGCATCCCGTCAGCGCGACACCCTGGGCTTCCAAGTGAAGCACCTCGCGGCGACGTTGCAGCAACCCTCCCGTTGCGCCGGCTTGTCCACCGGTGATCACCCCGGCCGCATCCAAGACTTCTCCTGCGCGCGTCACGAAGATGGGCCCATCGGGAGCAGAGTAGGGCTGTTGTTCCCACAATGCCGTCGCGTCCTTAAGGGTGTCGACGAGCACAATCCGATCGAAGAAATAGTCACGGGCCGCTTCGCGCTGACCCTCGACATGGATCAAATCAACCGCAGGTCCGACCACGCCGGGCTGGCCCTCCATCGCAGGCCACCAGGGGTGAGAGGCCTTATCCCGAGTCGTCCATCGAGGTTGCTGAGGGATGAACGTGCCCCGCCCGAGATCTTTCCTTTTGAGAAACTCAATCGCCTCACAGGCGGCGGCTGGATTGTCGACGAACCATCCCTTGACCCGTTCCCCCAAAATCGCTTCCACCGCACGGTCCCATCCAGAAGGCACATCCAACCATTCAGCAATAGCATCACGAACCCCGGTACAGACTTTGAGCGCAGTCGACTCTTCGTCGCCGCGCCGGCCATAACCCATATCTTCTTGCAGCACGCCTTGCAATGCTCTTAGGTGAGAGTCCACTGCGGCCAACTCTTCCGACTGACGAAATATCAACTGGTCGACTTCGGCCAGTTCGGTCGACGCGCGCCCGCTCCCTTCTTCAACACCCTGCTGCTGCCGACGCAGGTCCGCAACCAGTTGCTCCATGTCATGGGAGGCCTGTTGAAGCGCCTGGCGTTTGTCCGTTGCCGACACATGCCGCAGGCGAAAGTCTTCCCGCTCACGAGCCAGCCGGCCTTCACGATCCGCCGCTTCTTGAATACGAGCGGCCAATTGCACCAGGGTCTGCTCAGTATTCCCGACCAATACCGCCAGGTTCAGTACGTCCAGACGCCCTCGTTCTTCTTCAGCCAAGGCCGCGGTTCGTTGCTGGACCAGTTCTTTCATCTCCCGATCGAGCGTTGTGAACACCTGCTCCCGCTCCGCACATTCACGCTCAAGCGCGGCCAGCTCGGCTTCAAGAGTCACAGCCTCCGCCGCGCCCTGCTTCTGCTCCTGGGTAAGGCGCTCAAGTTCCTGCCCTCCCTGACTCTGCTGCTGCGCATAGAGTTCTCCGCGATTACGCTCGACTTCTGCGGATGTCAACGCTTGCCCCTGTTTCTGCTCAACCTTCGACAGTTCCTCACGCCGCTGCCCAACCGCGTCATTCGCTATGGCAATCGCGAGCTTGATCCGCTCAAGTTCTGTGTTCAAACGCGCCAGCTCGGCGGACTGTTCGGACTCACGGTCCCCCAACATCTGCAGTTCAGACTCCACCTCCTTGAGCGTGGTTCGAAAGACACGGTATTCGTTGGTCAGCAACTGAATCTCCAGCGACTTGGCTTCTTGGTGCAACGTCTGATAGGACCGCGCCTGCCGCGCTTGGCGCTCGAGGGAATTCAGCTGCTTTTTCACCTCAGCAATGATGTCCCGCACCCGCAAGAGGTTTTGCTGCGTCGCATCCAACTTACGCAACGCTTCGGCCTTCTGCTTCTTGTAGCGAATGATGCCGGCGGTTTCTTCGATCAACTCGCGCCTTTCTTTTGGTGACGCGTTAAGAATCTGATCAATTTGCCCCTGCGCAATGACGGTGTGTCCTTTTGTCCCAGCCCTGGTGTCCAGCAGGAGGCTCCGGACATCCTTCAACCGGCAGGCGGTCTTATTGATGAGGTATTCGCTCTCGCCATTACGGTACAGACGGCGCGTGATCATGAGTTCTTGATATTCCGACAGCTGGCTCGAAAGACCTGACAGGGGATCCACATTGATCCGATCCAGCCCGCTGATCACGAGCGAAACTTCGGCCAGACCGAGAGGCTTCCGCATTTCGGTCCCGTTAAAGATCACATCTTCCATCTTCTCACTACGCAGGGCCTTCGTGCTCTGCTCGCCGAGTACCCAGAGAACTGCATCGACGACATTGCTTTTCCCGCTCCCGTTTGGCCCTACGATGGCGGTGACGCCATCGGGGAAGTCGATCCGAGCTTCAGCAAACGACTTAAACCCCATCATTTCAAGGGACTTCAAATACATCGGCGACTCCTTCGGTAGAGTGTCTCATGAGAGACTAAGTCCGCATTATTATTTATGAGTGCTTCTGCTCTAATCGCCACTGTTCGGGCAAGAGGCACGGGGCCAGAGGCTAGGTGTGACCAGAGGGAATGTTTATCTCTCGCCCCGTATCCCTGCCTTGCTTCTATACTTTCGCGACGAACCGTCATGAATAATGCGGGTGAACGGATTGAACGCCTGGTCTTGTATCACAGACCTATGGGGAAATCAAAGAAAAATACTGCCGGTGGTAGGCACGAGGAGAAAGACCTACAACATTTTGGGAGTGTAACGGTGGCGAAGGATGCGGTTATCCCACCTGAGCCCCAACAGATTTATTGAAAGACTCAATGGTGATCAATTCCTTGGGGAGGAGAAACTCAACGTCTTCTTCAATCACAGTCAGATCTTGGACCTCTGCGGTCCCAAACGTCTTGAGGTACGTCACCACCTCTTCGACCAGAACCTCGGGCGCTGAAGCACCGGCGGTGATCCCGACCGCTTGCACGTTTGTGAGCCAGGTTGGATTGATGTCAGCCGCGGCATCGATCAAGTAAGACGCAATCCCGCACTGCTCCCCCAACTCACGTAGGCGGTTGGAGTTTGAACTATTCGGGGAGCCGATGACGAGAATGACATCCACCAGCTTGGAGAGCTCCTTCACCGCATTCTGGCGGTTCTGTGTCGCGTAACAAATATCCTCCTGGTGCGGCCCCTTGATGTGCGGAAACCGTTTATGGAGCGCACCGACGATATCCCGGCACTCGTCGACACTCAGCGTAGTTTGCGTGACGTACGAGAGGTCGTGGACGTTATCAACCTGCAGTTTCTCGACATCTGCTACGGAGGAGACCAGATGGAACTTGTCCGGGATCTGCCCAAGCGTCCCAATCACTTCCGGATGGCCGGCGTGGCCGATCAGAATGAGATCATACCCCTGCGTGTAGTCGCGGTTGACCTCGTTATGCACTTTGATGACTAACGGACAGGTGGCATCGATCACATGCAGCCGCCGCCGATTCGCTTCGTCCCAGACCGACTTGGCGACCCCATGGGCACTGAAGATCACGACCGAACCTTCCGGCACTTCTCCCAACTCCTCCACAAACACGGCACCTTTGGTGCGGAGCGAGTTCACGACATGCCGGCTATGGACGATTTCGTGTCGAACGTAAATCGGCGCCCCATATTTCTTCAGCGAGAGATCGACGATCTCGATCGCGCGGTCGACTCCGGCGCAAAACCCTCGTGGATTGGCGAGATAGATCTTCATCGCCGCCCCTCTCCTTGACTCAGTGCAGGGCCACATTCCTGCCATATACTCACAGATCACTGGCGTCCACCTTACGTCAGAGTAGCGGGCTCCGTCAACACAATTGGCCCGCGCTTCTCTTCTCTTCTCGTCTTGACACGTTGCCCTCTCCCTCGTAGGCTCTCACCACCAGC
>VBOM01000123.1 GCA_005877535.1 Nitrospirota bacterium
AGGCTAGCAGGGAATGGTCTACCAAAGGGCCTATCCGAAGAGCCGATTCAGCCAAGACAGGCTGGCAGAATATGCCGGCTATGAAATGGATGACATCCCGCTCGTTCGCACCGTCAGCATCGACCACTTCTTCTATCGCCCGACCAGTGCCACGCAACTCGCGCACTATGCGCGGCTGGGTTTTTCACTATCTTGCTCGAGCTAACGTCCCTGCCCTTTGTGGTCCATCCGCGCGCATGGTAGCACTGACAAGAAGGTGCTCCCTCGCAACAGGCATTCGCCCATCTTGCAGCACAACCTTGAAGATGACCCCATGTCGAAACGTCGCACGCCGACAGTCCCTCTCCAGCTTTCGGCGCTGGTGGGACCGGCGCCGGGTTCCAGGCGCAGGCGATTCTTTCCATCACCGTCTCTACGTTTCGAATGCTGACACGAACGACGCGCCGAGTACGGCATGCCCGATCCCCGCTCCCCCAGCAACAGATCGCCCAGGTCCGATCCTGTTGCGGTCTGGATAATAACCGGGGCTGGTGGCACGTTGTAGGTTGTGACCCAGATGCTCACCGCCGGACCGGCAGGACTTTGGACATCATCGCGGGCTTTCATGCATGTCGCCCCAGCGCGAACACCCCCGCGCCAAGAGCCGCGTCAGGACTGCTGCGATCCCAGACCACTGGTACTTCAACCTGGAACGATACCACAGGTGCCGGACTGATTAGTGCCAGCAGCCCCGCGAGTATTTCAAGACTGCCGGATAGGGCCAGCAGGCGTCTCAACGACATCGGGGCCCCTTCAAGGTCGCGCCTCGGTATGCGTGATATAAACCGGATATGCCTCCTTTGAAAGGAGGAGGACATTGCTAAAGTGGGTGGACAGCTTGCTTTAGGTTCATTGACTCCCTTATTTCATTTTGTTAGCCTCAAACCCCGCCGCGCTGCTACCGATATAGAAGAGGAGAAGAGTCCGGCAGCATCCTTGGCATTCAAGTTCCGAAAGGAGTTCCGATGGCTAGCTCAACCGCCTCCGCCGAATTGCTTACTGAACTGCAGAACAAGGCCACGCAGCTCCGGATCGAGAGCGTTCGTGCAACGAGTGAGGCTGGGAGCGGGCATCCGTCCAGCTGCTGTTCCGCTGCGGACATCGTCGCAGCCCTTTTCTTCTCCGTCATGCGATACGATCCCAAAAACCCTAAAGCCCTTAATAGCGATCGATTCGTGCTGTCAAAAGGCCATGCTGCCCCCCTGCTTTATGCCGCTTGGGCCGAAGCCGGTCTCTTTCCCAAGAGCGAACTTCTCAAGCTCCGAACGCTGGCGTCCGACCTCGAAGGGCACCCGACCCCTCGCTTATCGTTTGTCGATATGGCTACGGGTTCGTTGGGGCAAGGCCTACCAGTCGGCATCGGCATCGCCCTTAATGCAAAATCCATCGATAAACTGGATCACCGAACCTACGTCTTGATGGGCGACGGAGAATCCGTCGAGGGATCCGTATGGGAAGCGGCTGAGGTCGCGCGCTATCATGGTTTGGATAATCTCTGTGCCATCGTCGATGTCAATCGACTCGGTCAAAGCGATCCCACCATGCTGCAACACGACATGGAGGGTTATCGCTCACGGTGGGTCGGCTTTGGCTGGCAGGCCTTGGTGGTTGACGGGCACGATCTTTCAGCTCTGCTCGCGGCATTCGATGCCGCTGCCGGCACCAAAGGCAAACCGACGGTTCTTCTTGCAAAAACGTTTAAGGGCAAGGGCATCTCCTTCATGGAGAACCATCCAGGCTGGCATGGGAAGCCGGTCGCCAAAGGCGAGGAAACCCAGAAGGCGATCGATGAGTTGACCAAGCGGTTGAAGCCGAGCAGCATAGCCATTTCATTTAAGAAACCATCGACCCCGGCTCCCGGGCCTTCGTCTATCGATCCCCTCCCACCTTCGCCCTACAAAGTAGGCGACAGTGCCGCGACGCGCGAAGCCTTCGGCAACGCACTTGAGGCACTGGGCGCGGTCAATCCGCTAGTTGTGGGACTGGATGCCGACGTGAAAAATTCGACCTATACCGATAAGTTCGGCAAGAGGTTTCCCAATCGATTCTTTGAAAGTTTTATCGCGGAGCAAAACATGCTTGGGGCCGCAGCGGGTTTAGCTGCCTGCGGGAAAATTCCTTTCGTTGCCACGTTTGCCGCGTTCTTTACGCGAGCCTATGATTTCATCCGCATGGCTGCCATCAGCGGCTCGAACATCAAACTTGTCGGAACACATGTAGGCGTGAGCATCGGCGAAGATGGTCCTTCGCAGATGGGCTTGGAAGATATTGCGATGATGGCTGCGCAACCGGGCGTGACCGTGTTGTATCCGTCCGATGCGACCTGTACGTATCGGGTCGTCGAAATGGCTGCTACGCACAAAGGGATGGTCTACATTCGGGCCGGTCGTCCAAAGTCCCCGGTTTTGTACGGACCCGATGAAACGTTCCAGATCGGCGGATCGAAGGTCATTCGCCAAAGCGCGTCGGATGTGCTTACGATCGTCGCAGCCGGCGTCACGCTCTTCGAAGCCCTGAAGGCGTACGATACATTGAAAGTTGCCGGCGTCTCCGTGCGCATCCTCGATCTCTACAGCATCGTCCCCATTGATCGCACCACGTTGCTGGACAGCGCCAGGGCCACGCAGGGGCGCATCCTCACCGTTGAAGATCATTATGCGCATGGCGGCCTCGGGGATGCTGTGCTCAGCGCGGTCGGGCCCGAAGGCATCAAGGTGCATAAGCTCGCCGTTCGCACGATCCCACACAGCGGGAAGCCGGATGAACTCGTCGACCACTTTGGCATCGGAGCACGATCGATTGTTGAAGCAGCCAAACAAATCACAAAATGACCTTCCCGCACCGCCCTTCCTACTGAGTTGTACAGTATTTCTCTCCTGAATATTCTGTCGGGACTGATGGGTCAACGAATGTTTTAGGAACCGACTGAAGCCCATTAAGGCAGTGGAATCAATTATCCGAACGGAATTCGTCTAACGGTTCGGATGACCATGCAAGATACCGCCAACATGGCCGGGATCACAAAGGAAATGGCCATTCGGATCATGGACCGATTCAAGTGTGACCAGCTCATGTCCGGAACGGACAAGCGACTCGTCATTCTTGATTTGCCTCGCCTTATGACATCCGCCTCGCTCTAGTCCACATCAGCCTCACCCTCGGAGTTTAGACTGCCGAAAAGAGAATTTCCCAAACATGCATTCGCGATATTTATTGGTCAATCATCCACGTGTCCTATCGACGATTACTCAATAAGTTATCGGACCCACTACTAAAGAGCCGGCCTCTTTTATTGTCCCAGCTCTCATCGAGCCGCTATTCTTTTTCCGTAAGGAGGACGATATGTACTCCGAAAACTAGACAGGGGGCCAAGCGAGAATCTTTTGTATCTGGAAGTCTCAGACGGCAGCGGGGAGGGGAGGGCGCGGGCGGTGTTGGAAGCATTGGAGGGCAAGCGGACGATCAAAGAAACCACTTCAGTCCTAGCAGGCTGCGGAAAAACTATGTCGGCGCGCGAGACAGGCGGGACGAGCGAGACGGGTCAAACGAGGTGGGGCTCAATCTGTCCACGTCGCGCCTTTCTCGCGTGTCTCCGCGCTTCACGCGTCACGCTCTATAGACGCTGGAGGACTTTTTCAGCATCCTTCTACCTTAAATTCCAGCTTTTTGTGTCTTGACAACGGGATACACGTAAGGCATTGTGGGCGGCATTGACTAGGGAAGGACGGCATGCGCCTTCAACATTGCCCTTTTCATTGGCCGACAATGTTGGGTATTTATGTTGACGGTGGTAGCGGCATCCGCGTCATACGAATCATACCCAACATCCGCGACTGGGCGGCAAACCGGCCATTCAAGCCGGCCTGGATGATTTCGTCGGGCGAGTCAGGGCCGGTGGCTGTATCAAGTAAGCGGAGGACCTTGCAGCTACGTCGACCTGGGTATGAAATCCGCGCTGCTGGTATGGGTATAACCAATGCAGAGTTCATTGCGCTGATCGGCAGATCTGGTCACAACCATGAATAAGTGTAAGGTCGGCGAGCGCGAGCAGTCCGAGTTGTTATCGGTGATGAGCCCATGGGGCAACACATCATCGAGAGACAATACTCACCATCAAGAAAAGGAGGTGCGAATGACGATGCGGAAGGTCGGGATGTCGGTCGTGTTAATGGCATCTGCCCTGATTCTTTCAGGAGGGATGGCTTACTCTGAGGAACCAGTGCCATTGCCTCAAGTTCCGGCCGATTATGCCGGCAAACATATGCCGGCTGGAGGGTGGACGGATCCTAAGGCCATCGCGGAGGGAGCGAAGATTTTCACCGGCGAGGCCAACCCGCTAGTCAACTGTGGCAGCTGTCACGGCAAGGACGGTAAACCGGTGAAAAAGGGGGCGCGGGATCTTCGTGACCCCAAAAACACCACCCGTTTCTCGGACAGCTTCTGGTTCTGGCGAGTGTCGGAAGGGGTCCCGAAGACGAAGATGAAGGCCTGGAAGCAGTTCCTGTCGGAAGAGCAGATCTGGCAGGTGATGGCGTACGAGCACCAGTTCTCGCACGAGAACAAACCAGCCGAACACACGGATTATAAACCCTAAACAGGAGGCAAATCTGAATGCCCTGATAGGGCTGAAATCATTCGGGACGTACCAAGTAGCTGAAAGAAGAAACCGTCAGAGCAATCCATAATCAAAGGAGACTGCGATGTCTATTAGTTTTTCGCGTAACGTGCGTAATGCCGGATTGATCAGCGCATTGGTCATGGCTCCGTGTCTTGCCATCACTCCAGGATTGGTGTCTGCGGCGGAGACCATCAAAGCCGTAGTGACGACCGCACCCAATGTTCCTCCTCCAATTACACGAACAGCGCCTGCCAACATCGTGGTTGAGCTTGAAGCTCACGAGTGGGTCGGTAATCTTAGCGACGATAACAAATATAAGTTCTGGGGTTTTGGACCAGCAGGAGGGACTGGAACTGTACACTGCGCCACCGCGTCTCCATCCATTCCTGAACACATTGCGAATGGCATGTATGGCGGGATCTTAGTTGAGCCGGTTGGTGGGCTTAAGAAAGTAGACAAAGAATTTTATGTCGTGCAAAGCGAGTTTTACACCAAGCCTGGTAAGAAGGGCGATACCTTGGAGTTTTCGTTCGATAATGGTTTAGCGGAGAGCCCTTCACATGTGGTGTTTAATGGAATGGCTGGCGCGCTTGTCAAAAATCCTCTGACAGCCAAGGTGGGCGACACCATTCGAATGTTCTATGTCAATGCAGGACCTAACCATGTCGCGTCGTGGCACATCATCGGCGAGATATTTGACAGGGTGTACCCCGAGGGTTCCTTGATTACGCCTCCATTGCAGAACCTCCAAACCACCGTCGTGCCTGCGGGTGGCTCTTCCATGGCAGAATTTAAGGTCGAAGTGCCAGGAACCTATATCAATGTGGACCACTCAATCTTCCGCATTGCGAAAGGCGCCGTTGGCCTGCTGAAGGTAGAGGGTCCAGAGCAACCGGACATCTACAAAGGCCTGAAGTAATCCGCAGGTAGGTTAAAGCTGAGATTTTAAAACACAGCTTGTAAATCAGTGGCAGTCAAGCGTCATAGTTCTGAGGACCATGGTGAAGTGACGCAATCGTGAGAGGGAGAGGCGTTGCCTCTCCCTCTCTGTTTTTAGACATGCAGCAGAGATCATAATGAATTGGAAAAGGAGCAGCACGGTGCGTTAGGAACCGCAGTGCTGACCGCGACGGTGGTAGGGGGAACCCTGCGACCGCATCGGCCGAAGAGATCCTGGTATTTTCTTGAACTGAGCGTTCTTGGTGATCGCCTACGGAGCTATTGAATTGATAATGGATGAAGAAGCCTAGACCAAAGATAATACCGCCCGAGAACGTCGGTGGGCAGAAACAAGATCACTTGGCAGGTGGAGGATCAAGACTGAAATGGCGCGAATCCGCACAGCCCGCACTGTGCGATATAACAAGAGAAGGGCGCCTGCAGGAGAATGTGCCGGCGTAACGTGTGACGGAATCT
>VBOM01000124.1 GCA_005877535.1 Nitrospirota bacterium
AGGTATCCTTGGGATGGATATCAGCGAGTTGGCTCCGATCGAAGGGTTTGTCGCTCCGCAGTTTTGTGTCGCCCGATTGATCTACCGCATGTTGGGACGGATCAAAGCAGGCCGTCGCGTCCACTAAACGGCATACCCACGCTGTGACCGATAAGCTTCGCATCAATAAGTTTTTTACACATCACGGCATGTGTTCTCGACGAGAGGCTGATCGCTTGATCGAATCCGGTCGCGTGACCATCAATCAGCGGGTGGCCCGCTTAGGGGATCAGGTTGGTCCTGACGACGTCATCGAACGAGATGGACAGGTGATTCCCTGGGGGACGGCCTCGCTCTATATCAAGTATTACAAGCCGGTGGGTGTGACGACGACCAGTGAGTCGCATGTGCCTCGTAACATCATTGCGGAGATCGGACATCCAGATCGGATCTTTCCTATCGGCCGACTCGACAAGGAATCGTCCGGTCTCATCCTTCTCACGAACGACGGGGACATCGTGAACGAGATTCTAAGAACAGAGCATGGGCACGAACGGGAATACGAGGTGTCAGTGGATCATCCATTCGATCAAACCTTCATCGACCGCATGGCTCAAGGGGTCGTCATTCTCGAGCGCCCGACCAAACCCTGCAGGGTTGAACGTCTCGGTTCCACACAGTTCCGCATTATCCTCACCGAAGGACGCAATCGACAGATTCGGCGTATGTGCCAAGGTTTGGGATATCGGGTACTCACCCTGCACCGTGTTCGGATCATGCATGTGACGCTTGACGGGTTGGTACCCGGAGCGTGGAAACCGCTCACCGAAGAGGAACGTGCGAAGCTCTTTCAGGCTGTCAGACGAGGGAGCAGTCAGGGTGATAAGTAGTCAGGGTGACTCGGAAGCAAACGACTCCGGACACAGTGCCGGGCACGAGGTGTCACCGGCGAGTAGAGGCGGGACTGGGTTATCGCAGGGGTTGATTTCATGCTCTTCCCGGCCGTTAGTCTGACGGGAGGTCCCTCCGCGCTGCCTGGTGAGAAAGAGATTCAAGTAGTCGATGAAAAAACTTTCACCACAAGCAGCAGGCTCGTGCACTGGATCGCCGTTGTGCCTTCATCACTCATGTCATTCGCCACGTCCGCCACGGTCTCTAATAGTTGATCCAGCGCCAGTCTGACCTGAATCATCTTCGGACCTGCCTTGTCGGCGATGCGCTTTTCCTCTTCCATTTGATAGTTTCCCGTTCTGTCGGGGAGACGGATATCCATTCCTGCTTCAAGAGTTGCACGGTCGTGTTTGCCATGGAAAAGTACTGGTCGAGACTGCGCCGGACCACCTCGAGATCTTCCAACTCACAGCGGCTGCTCCATGAGACGCGGAGCTCTGCGGCCGCATAACGGCCTACGGCATGAAGAAGGTTTCACGCAGGTTGGTTGCATGTTGTGAATGATGCCGCCAAGGATCAGAATTTGAAGCATGGGCGAGGATAGCTCGTGTGAGCAAGATCCCCATGATATGGGTCAGGGCAAGAATTTTTTCGGGGGCTTGAATGTAGACTCGGTCTCTGCTGGATCGCGTCGGCGTTTTCTTCGAGCGCGGTGAAGCGCAAAGTCCACCGGACGTCGCTGTAAGAAGAATAGGAGTGTCCCAGGACGATATTATCCTCAATCGTGTCCTCAAAGAGTGTGAGCTTGGAGTCGATCCTGAGTTCCCGGCAACGATTGATTGCCTGAAGGCCAAGCCTTGTTTCGTCCCTGTTTCGTCGACGGACACCTCCATTGACAACCGCGCCGTCGGAACTCACACTAGCCCGCGCATCGTTTCCGGAGAACACACCCAGTATGGTCACCACATGGTGGAGCCCCCAGTTCAATGCCTTGCTTGGCAGCCTCGTTGTGGCGGCGGGTGCCTGGCTGGCGTGGGGCTCGTTCTCGCCCTGGGGAGTTTTTCTCGTCGCAGGAAGCATCGCAGGGCTTCTGATCTGGCAGGGACGCACGATTGGACTGGTCTGGGCCTGGGCCACCCTCTTGCTTGGCCTGGAAAGTCTTGCGTGGCCTATTGTCACGATGGTTCAGGCTCGCTCGATCGCGACGGATCCGACCGACGAACAGATGGAGACAATTCTCTCAGCCGTTCTGACGGGAATCATCTCGGCGGTCTTTTGGGTAACGATTTCCTATGGGCTCTTCAAGCGAGCAAACGAGCCCATTGCAGCCTCATCATCTGATGTGACCAACAGCCATCACTCTCCGCCGCAATCAAGACGCCTCCGTAGACGCCGGTAAGGCCTACCACATCTCGATCGGATTGACATCGACATCGAACTTAATGGCTCGGTGCTGATACGTCCGTTCCATGTCCTTGACCGTGATCCGCACCGCTTCAAGCCCCGTTTCCCGTTCGGAGGATTTCATGAGAACCTGCCACCGATATCGTCCCCGGAGTTTCGGCACTTGAGCAGGGACTGGCCCGAGAACAGTAAGACAGTCGGACCGACCAATCGATTGAGCCGTCAAAAGGGTTCTTGCCGCGGTCGTCTCTCCGGTCACGGACGGTGAGGAGAGGGCGGTGAGTTGTGCCACCCAGGCTGTGGCAGCGTCGCGAACCATTTTTTCGTTGGTCCCCGATACTAGGAGGGCAATCAGATATACAGCGGGCGGATACCCCAGTGTAGTCCGATGGGACAGCTCTTCCGCTAAAAAGACAGATTCGTCGTTCTGAGCCACAGCCTGAATTGCATGATGAGATGACAGATAGGTCTGCAGGATAACCTGACCGCCATTCTCTGCAGAATCGGCTAGACTGACCGCATCGAGGAGAGTGTGATAGGTACGTTCGGCGGATCGGAAATCCGGTACGCTGAGTCCTGCGTCCGCCTGCACAATTCCAACTAGGCCCATTGTCGGGAGAGGCCTACGCCGCAGCAGCAGTTGTGTCCCGACGATGATATCCCACTCCCCTTGCTCGACCCTCCGCCAGAGGGCTTCGGCCTGCACCGCCAGCCGCATGGTATCTCCATCGAGCCGAATCACTGCCGCGTGAGGAAACAATCGCTTCGCATCCTCCTCCACCCGCTCTGTGCCCTCCCCAATCAATTGCATGCGAAGGCCGGAACAGGAGACGCAGGTCTCGGGTAGGGGTGTAAAGTCCCCACAGTAGGAACAGAGCAGACGACCTGCCTGCCGAGAGTACATCAGTGCCACGCGACAGGTAGGACAGCGGGGAACCTGACCGCAGTCACGACAGACGAGAGCGCCTGCATAGCCCTTCCGGTTGAGAAACAACAGTACGCCGGCTCGGCGGCCGATCGCCTGCTCAATAGCCCGAACGAGCGGCTGGCTCAGCACCGTGCCGCAACCATGATCGCGTAATTCAACGACCTGTACGTTCGGTCGTGCATCAGATGGCATGAGCTTACGTGCAACGGCCCCACGTTGTTCCACCGCGGCTCTGGTCTCAAGGGAGGGATGAGACGAACTCAGGACCAGTACCGTCTGTTCATCCTGCGCCCTCACCCAGGCCACTTCCCGTGCATGGTAGCGTGGCTCTTGTGGTTCTTTGAGCGCTGCATCTTCTTCTCCCTCGATCCAAATCGCCCCGATTGCACTCAACGGGAGAAAGATGGCCGAACGGGTCCCCACGACCAAGCGAATGACCTGCCGATTGATCCGATCCCATATATCGGATTTCACCTGGGCTGAAAGACCGCTATGGAAACAGACCGGAGAGATGCCCGTCTCGTCATCACGGATCAAGCCTGCAACCCATTGGGCCCGTTCTGCTTCGCCGACGATGATGAGGACCGTCTGTCCACGGTCGAGCACAAGGCGAACGGCCCGCTGCAACAGCCTCAATCGATCGGTCCAGGAGGCCTGCACCAGAACCCGAGACGGTCCTTGGCCTCTCAGCGCCTCGAACAGTGCCTCCGCCCACGACATTGCATTGTCAGGAATGAGCGATACGGTAACGCCAGAATTGTCCTGGCTCGCCTGTCTGTTTGGTCGGACGAGAGGCGCCGTGGAGACAGAGGGAAGGGACTGGACCTCCACCACCCATCCTCGAGCCTTGAGATCGTACAATAAGTCGCCCCGATCAGGACTGCGAGACGACCGGCGAAGTCCTGAAGGTTTTTTTCCGAGACGTGCAAGAAGGGCCCGCGCCTTCATCGAGCAGGGTTCCCGAGCCGCAAGTGCGGCCCGCCCTTGCTCCGTCAGGTCGTAGCGGCTGACCTGCGCTCGTGGTTTGAGTGCCGGAGGCAGCACTAGCCTGAGACATTGTCCCCATGGCGCGACATACTGTTCGGCCACCTGCCGTGAGAGCTGGAACAGGTTTGAGGCCACATCTGTTGCGGTCCCCTCCGGGAGCAGCGAGCGAATCTCCTTGAGGCGTGCTTGATCAAGACCCTCAGGAAGGACATGGGAGAGAGCGATCACGGCTCCTTGGAGGATTGACCGTCCAAAAGGTACAAGCACTCGATGTCCAATACGCAACGTGGACTGGAGCGACAATGGTACGGTGTAGGTGAATGGGCCTGCCAGATGTCGTGGGACAATGACATCTGCGAATAGGGCCTCTGGCTCTGTGCATGGAGGGGTTGCCCGCGTCGAAATCATGCGGCATTGTAGCAGCACAGGAAAAGGGGGAACAACGAGAGGGGAAGGACGGAAAAGTTCTAAATGGGAATCGGAGAGGGTTGACGTTGAATCGTCAACCCTCCGCACGATACTCGATGAATTTACTGTGGCGGGGCGACAGGAGCAGCGGGTTTCTCACCTGAATTGCCCTGCTCCACTGACGCCGGAGTCGTTGCCGAAGCAGGATTCGCAGGGAGTGATAAGGGCTCCACTTTGGACGAGCCAGTTGGAGCCGCTGGAATCGTCGTCTTGTCCACTGTAGGGATTGGATCTCCGCTTTCGGCTGAACTGAGACGGGACATGTTGTATCCGTTATCGCCGGTCTCATTTGGCTTCGCCGCCGGCTCAAGCTTTTCTCCGGCTGGCTCGGGCGAAGAGAGCACGATGTCCACCCGGCGGTTTTTCTGTCGACCCACTTCAGTCGCATTGCCGGCTACCGGCTTCGTATCACCATAGCCGATCGACGAAAGCTTCGCCGAATCGATCCCTCCCTTCTCAATCAAGTAGCGGAGGACGCCCCCCGCCCGAGCTTTCGACAGGTCCCAGTTCGTCTGGTAGAGAGACTTAAGGGAAGGGCCGATTTCCATGTTATCCGCATGGCCCTCGACTCGAATCAACTGATCGCCGGCAGCGGTCTTGAGATACGCAATCACTTCATCGAGCACCTGATAGCCCTCGGACTTGATCGTGGCTTCGCCCGATTCAAACCGGAGCTGCTTCGTCAAATCATCGAGGCTGATTCGGGTTTCGCCCGCGACATTCTGGACCTGGAACTTGCTTGGAGGAGAAGCAACCAGAGACTGCTGGGGTGATTGAGAAATCGGCATGACCTCAGGAGTAGGAGCATGACCCTTCACCCTGAAGCGATCGCCCTTGAGAATACGGGAAGTGGATTTTGTGATCAATGCCGTGGCAGTTCGATCTTCCATGGACAGGATTTTTAATTCGCCTACAACCCGTTGAGGAAGGCCCCCTCCGGACCGAACCACATCCATTCGATCCCCAGGCCTGATCCCGTCTTCTCGTCCCCGGTCCAAATAAACGACATTCCTTTGAGCCACAAGGTTCATGATTCCCATGTTGGACTGGAACTCCACAACCCGTCCCTCCACATCGCCGAGGGAAAGCTGGTCAACCGCTGCTCCCTCATCAGTCGGAGGCATGAACTTCATTACCGGATCACCCGGCGATACAGTTGCGTAGGCCCGCATGATCTGAACAGTGGTCAAGTCATTGTCAATTTGGATTACCTGAACCACAGCGAGCCGATTGACCAAATAACCCATGTATTGACCAGTGTTGGGGTGGAATACTTTGTGCGTTCGTTTGTAGATCGTGAAAAGATCACCGGTCGCGACATCGCCTGGATTCTTCAATCGGAGGTACAGGACATCCCGGCTTCCCAATATCATGTGATCTCCGGTAGTCTGATTATCTCCGGTAATCACATTCACAAACCCATCTTGTGGAGTCGATCGCTGGATGGAGCCGGACGAATAGGCCAAGGCCGGTTCTCCGAATCGGATCGAATTGAGGTCATCTGCTGCCCAGGCCAGAGGAAGGAGCGGTGTGGCCAAGGTCCAGACCATGAGAGACACGACAGATTTCAATGAATAGTTAGCCATGGTGGTTGTCCTTCATGTAAGGCTAGTATTACTGTCAGAACCATAGCAAATAGTCCTGCATTGTCAAGAATATTGAGGCTTTGTCCCCATTGACCCGCCAATTCACCCGATGCTATGGTGATCTGGAGAATGATTTTTCACACTTGGGGACATCATGGTACCTGACCAGCTTCAAATCCACGGCGCTCAACGCCAAGATCGTCCTCGGACAATAGAAATACATGGGTAGAACCAGGTTTTTGGGGTGGAGCTTCGCCCATGCCTCCGGTCGCACAAACGCCTAAAAACCCTGACTATTCACTCACCAAGGCGACGCGTCTGAACGCATAGCACCTAGGACTTTCGGGTCGATCCCACAGGTCTTTTGAACGCTTGCTATCCCCGTAATCCAGGGTCTAAAATCCAGCCCTCCTTGCATCTCAAGCTATTGAAAGGTCAGCCCCATGAGCGGGTTTGAGTTACTCCTTGAGTACCTGACAAGGTACTTTCCGATTCTGTTGTTTATTTTTGTGGCGCTGGTGTTCGGCGTGGCGACGCTACTCCTCAGCTATCTGGTCCAGCCGAAATATCCAGAATCGGAGAAGCTCACTACCTATGAGTGCGGATCCGAACCGTTTTCGGATGCTCGGATGCCCTTTCCGGTTCGGTATTACATCTTCGCGATGCTCTTCGTTATTTTCGATATTGAGGTCATTTTTCTGTATCCCTGGGCAGTGGTCTTTACCAAGATCGAGTTGATCGGATTGGTTGAAATGCTGGTCTTCATCGGATTGTTTTTGGTGGCCTATGTCTATGCCTGGCGGAAGGGAGCCCTGGAATGGGACTGATCCAAATCGGTCGTCATGAAAAGGACGGCACGTCCGACGTCGTAACCACGACGGTGGAAAAAGCCGTCAACTGGGCTCGCAAGGGCTCCCTGTGGCCTATGACGTTTGGCCTGGCCTGTTGCGCGATCGAAATGATCGCTGCAGTCTCGTCACGGTACGATATGGACCGCTACGGCGCCGGTGTCTTCCGGGCCACACCGCGCCAGTCCGATCTGATGATCGTGGCCGGTACCGTCTGCCGGCGGATGGCCCCTGTTATTCGAAAACTTTACGATCAGATGCCCGAGCCGAAATATGTCATTGCAATGGGATCGTGCGCCACTTCAGGAAATATCTACGACAGCTATAGCGTTGTCCAAGGTGTTGATCGCTTTGTGCCGGTCGATATCTATGTACCGGGTTGCCCTCCAACACCGGAGGCCCTCTTTGACGGCATCCTCAAGTTACAAGAACGAATCATGCTGAAACCCGTATTCCTGAAACAGCCGGATCAGGTCAAGCCCGGCCTTAAAGTATAGGTCTCGATCGATGTTATTGCAGCAACTGGCCAGCCGAATCCAAGAAAACTTTGCCACAGGCTTCGTAAAAGCCGTCGAATGGCGTGGCGATCTTGCGGTAACTGTGATGCGGGACCGACTCCATGAGGTCGCACAATTCCTTCACGACGACCCGGCCATGGACTTCGATTACATCGTGCATGTGAGTTCGGTCGACTGGCCCGATGACGAAGAACGGTTTGAAGTCGTGTACGAGTTCTACTCGATCAAGAAACGGCAACGCATCCGGCTCAAGACCAGGGTGCCGGAATCGGATTGCATTGTGGATTCTCTGACGGATCTCTGGAAAGGCGCGGACTTCATGGAACGTGAAGTCTACGACATGATGGGAATCCGCTTCCGACACCATCCTGATCTCCGCCGGATCCTCCTGCCGGACGATTACACCGAAGGCTATCCGTTGCGAAAAGATTTTCCGCTCCGTGGCAAAGGCTGGCGCGACACGTTCGAGTTCCTGGACGAAACTGCTCGGTAGGACAGACGATGGCTCTTGAAGATCAACGAACAACCGTCTACAAGATCGATCCGGCTCATCCGGAAAGCGAGACCCTCCCGACGCTGCGCACGGAGGAACTCCTACTCAACATGGGCCCTCAGCATCCCGCCACCCACGGGGTACTGAAAGTGATCCTCGAATTGGAAGGAGAACGCCTCGTCAAGTCTACCCCCGTGTTGGGATATCTGCACCGCGGTGTGGAGAAGCTCGCGGAAGACGGCACCTATCACCAATTTATTCCTCATACCGACCGGCTCGACTATGTCTGCGCCATGTACAACAATTTTGCGTACTGCCGTGCGGTCGAAAAACTCATGAATATCACCGTGCCGGACCGGGCAGAATATCTGCGCACAATCGTGGCGGAAGTCCAACGGATCATCGGCCATCAGTTTTGGCTCGGCACCCAGGCGCTCGACATCGGAGCCATGGGCGTCTTTTTCTATTGTTTCCGGGATCGGGAAATTCTGATGGATTGGTTTGACGAACTCTGCGGCGCGCGCCTCACCACGAGTTGGTATCGTATCGGCGGCGTCGAGCGGGACTTCACGCCCTCGCTGCTCGAGAAGCTGAAACTATTCCTGGACTACTTTCCGCCAAAAATCGAAGAGTACACGGTCTTCCTGGAAAAGAACCGGATTTGGGTCGGGCGGACCAAGGGAGTGGCCATCATCTCGGCGGAAGACGCCGTAAGCTTCGGTCTCAGTGGGCCGCCGCTCCGCGGCTCCGGTGTCGACTACGACCTCCGTAAAGCCCAGCCCTATTCGGCCTATCCGAAATGCGAATTCAGTGTGCCGCTCGGCAAGAACGGAGACACTTACGATCGGTACTGGATCCGTGTCCAGGAACTCTATGAGAGCGTGAAAATCATCCGGCAATGCCTGGAGCAGATGCAGGATGGCCCCATTATGGCCGATGTACCCAGCGTCACGTTGCCGCCCAAACAACGAGTCTTTACGAATCTCGAATCCATGATCCAGCAATTCAAGCTCTTCTCGCAGGGCTTCGACGCCCCGCCGGGAGAGATCTATTGCGGGACCGAAGCGCACAAGGGGGAGTTGGGATTCTACATCGTCAGCACGGGCGGCGGGAAACCCTACCGCTTGAAAATTCGCGCCCCCTCGTTTATTCACATGGGCGCATTCGACCATATGTCCAGAGGCTACATGATCTCCGATGCGGTCACGATTTTCGGGACCTACGACATTGTGATGGGGGAGTGCGATCGATGAGAAGGGAATTGTGAATGTTGAATGTTAAATGATGAATGGGGAGACGGCTCCTCAATTCAACATTCACAATTCACCATTCAACATTGAGGCAATATGGGACTGAAGCCAGCAACGAATCCTGACGTGGAAGCAGTCGCGATTGAACTGTCGATCGATGGGAAATCCGTGACGGCAAAGGGTGGGGTCTCGCTCTACGACGTGATTTCGAGCACGGGCAAGATCATCCCGGCCATGTGCTACCACTATACCTTCGATCCCTTCGGCTCCTGCGGCATGTGTTTGGTTGTGCAGGAAGGCAAGAAGGCGCCCGTCCGCTCCTGCACCGCCAAAGCGACGGCCGGTATGATCATCAGAACAGAAGGGGAGGATCTCTTCCAAGCTCGAAAGAAAGCAGTGGAAAAACATCTCTCGGTCCACCCGCTTGACTGCCCGGTCTGCGACGCCGACGGCCATTGCGAACTGCAGGACACGGCATTTCGGCACGGGGTCACGAACCTGGCCAACGCGAAACAGAAGTTCATTCCGGAAGATACGCGCAGCCCGGTGCTCGACTTTAATATGAACCGATGCATTGCCTGCGCGGAATGCATCAACGTGTGTAAAGACGTGTTGATGATCGACGCGCTCCAGTTCATGAAGAAGGGCGGCTTCAATCAAGTTGTGCCGAAGGGAGATCTCGCCCTGTCCTGCGAGTTCTGCGGAGACTGTCTCGCCGTTTGCCCGGTCGGCGCCATCACGAACAAGTTCTCTAAATATTTGTATAAGCCATGGCAGATGAAGAAAACGACAACGACGTGTAACTACTGTGGGGACGGCTGCCAGATGTATCTTGAGACCAAGGACGCTGAAGTCGTCCGCGTGACCTCACCTCTGTCTTGGAAGAACAAATGGGGCGACCGAGCCGAAACGGCCAAGGGGCACGGCGGGCTCTGTGTGCGAGGGCGTTTTGGTTTTGAGTACATCGATAGCGCCGCACGTCTGAAGCAACCGCTCCTTCGCAAGGGTAATCAGCTCGTCGAAACCCCCTGGCTCGAAACCATGCACCAGGTGGTTGATCGGTTCTCCGAAATCCAACGCAAGCACGGACCCGACGCGATTGCCGGCCTCATCACCGCCCGCTGCACGAATGAAGAACTGTATCTCTTTCAGAAACTCATGCGCGCCGGGTTTCGGACCAACCATCTCGACAGCAGCGCGCGCTACGGCCACCTCAACTTCGTGCATGCCTCCCACCACGCCTTGGGAATCGGGCGGAGCCCGAACGACTGGGAAGACCTGACGAAAGCCAAAGCCGTGATTCTCATCGGCTCCAATATCACAGAAACAAACCCACTTACGGCGGTGCGCATTAA
>VBOM01000125.1 GCA_005877535.1 Nitrospirota bacterium
TTAGGCGCATGGGTCAGATCAGGGTTGGGTTGAGGTTAAGTGTGAGGTTAAGCTAAACAGGGTATCTGTTGCCACTCTGACCTCAGCCTGAGCCTCAACCTACTTGTTGGAAGCTATCCCGCAGACGAAGGAGGAGCGTGCGAGTCTGGTCTACTTCTTTCGGGCTCAAGGCCCGTTCAAAGAATGGACGAAGAAAGGCCAAGTGGGCCGCAAAGGTCTTTCGAAAGAGCGCATCGCCTTTCACGGTTAACGAGATCTTAGTGCAACGGCGATCTCCTTTCATCGCATACCGCCGGATCAGACCTTTGGAGACTAGGCGATCAAGGACGCCGGTGAGTGTGCCTTTTGTGACGAGCGTATGGGCAGAGAGTTCTGAGCAGGTCATGCCCTCCGTATCTCCCAGCGTGGCGATGACATCGAACTGCGAGGGCGTCAGCCGTAGGGATTTGATATGGCGGATGTCGATGCGCCAGAAGGCCAGATAGGCCTCAACGAGTGGTCGTAACACTTTCAGATAGGGATCATCCTTGAGATCCGGTAACTCCATACCGAGAAGATAGTCCGCACTAGAACGAAGGGTCAAGAGGTGGGGGAATGGAGGCTGCTGATCTCCTGTGCTCGCGCAACGCGCGGCCTCAGAAGGCCCTCGTTGGACGCGCGCAGTAGGAGATCAATCAGCCCCCATTCCCTGAGAGATAACGAGCAAGCTTGGAGGGAGCATTATAGAAACGTGGTCGGCTCGATGCGCGCAGTGAAGGGCAGCCTCGGCCACTCCCCTGAGAGGGAGATGTAGAGAATTAGTATGTGCTCGCGGAACGCGCACGATAAGAATGTGCTCGTTCGACGCGCGCAATCGAGGATCAACCAGGCTGCCCTTGGGCGAAAACAAGCGAGCTGGAAGGATAGGAAAGCAGCAGCCAGACCATCCTGTTTGCTCGCAGAACGCGCACGATAAAACTCTGCTCGTCCGATGCGCGCAGTACAGTAAAGGACAGTCTGGCTGTTCCCCTTAGGGTAAAGTGAGGAAAAACGGAAGGCATTCGGTGGACAGGCGCAGCGGGAGATCAATCAGCCCCCATTCCTGAAAGATAACGAGCAAGCTTGGGGGAGCATTTATTTAAGATGGATGACGGTTGCTCGACGCGCGCAGCAAAGGGCAAGCGATCCAACTGCCGTTGGGCCCTTTCCTCCGCTTTGAAATTCAAGGGGTTGCTCTGGCGGCCTAGGAGCCCGACAAGCGGTTTAGGAAACCGTTTTTGTGACCCTACTCAAGCCCACTCAGGCTCATTCAGGCCAAGTCCAGCCAAGCGTTTTGGAAAAAGCTAACTTTGGCTCGAGTAGGCCTGAGTGAGCTGGAATGAGGTGGGCTTGAGCACAAAATGAGCACACTGGCATGGGGTGAACCCCTTCGTTGAGACACCAGAATTAGCACACTCGTGTTGGCCGAATGTTCTTTCTCACCCTCTTCATCCCCTCAGGGTCAGAGTCTTCTGCTGGCTGAAAAAACTGTATGGTTGCGGCGCCGGATGGATTGACGGGTGCCACCGCGTGCTCGAACTCCTCCGGCGGGCAGTAGCCCAGCGCTGAATGGAGTCGAGCCCGGTTATAGTACTGTTCGATGAAGACCTCGATGTTCCTGCGCAGATGCCCGAGATCCCGATACCGGTTCGCGTAGATCTCCTCTCGCTTCAGCGTCTTCAGAAAACTCTCGCAACTGGCGTTGTCGTATGGGTTCGCCGGCCGGCTCATGCTCGGAATCATGTGGTGCTCTTGAAGGAGCTGCACATACGCGCCCGAGGCATACTGGACGCCACGATCGGAATGATGCACCAACCCAGGCGGCGGGTGCCGCTCTGCGAGGGCATGCGCCAGCGCCGCGATCGGCAACCGGGCGGCCAGCGTGCGGTCCAGCGCCCAGCCCACGACCTTGCGTGAATACGCATCGAGCATCACCGCCAGGTAGACGAACTCCGTGCGCAGGCGAATATAGGTGATATCCGCCACCCAGAGTTGATTGATCCCGGTCAATGTCAGACGACGGGCGAGATTCAGATACACCTCCAGGTCATGCTGCGCATCGGTCGTGACCACGAAGGCGCGCGGTTGGATGGCGAGGAGGTTGTCTTCCCGCATGAGCCGCACCACCCGCTTGTGGTTCACCAGCAGACCACGCCGGCGCAGTTCCGCCGTGATCCGCCGATAGCCATACCGGCGCCGATGCGCCAGCGCGATCTGTTGAATCTCGGCACGCATCCTCATCTCTTCCTCCACAGGCTGGGCCTCCTGCCACGACCGGTAGAACCCCGCTCGGCTCACCTGGGCTAACTGACACATCCGCTCGATCCGCAACCCGCCTTGCCTCGACATCATGTCCCGGATCTGGGCGTAGATGCCCGCGCGCCAGCCTTGCCGCTCTGCTGGCGTCGCGCCTCGACTTGTTGCAAGGCACCTTTGAAAAAATCCACCTCCAAGACCTTCTCGGCCAACACCCGCTTGAGTCGGCTGACCTCTTTCCGGAACGTCGCCTCTCGCGCATTCGCTGGCGGTGCCCCACTGCAGTCCAGCGCCTCCAGCTTCTCCCGCCACCCATACAACAGCCGCCGACTGATGCCGAGTTCCTTTGCCAACTCCACGATGTTCTCGCAGTGGTTCAGCCGTTCCACGGCCATTTGCCGAAAGACCTTCGGAAACTTACCCACGCGTTTCTTGGCCACCTGCCACCCCCTTCTTGTGTCAAGTGTGCCAATTCCCAATGTCTCAATCTAGGGGGTCAGTCCACTCCGCCTAACGAAAACGCCTGGTCTTGTTTTCCAGGCGTAATCGATATTCATTTAGCTGCGAAGGCAGTGTTATAAGTCAGACACGTTTACGTAAGTTGAGGAATATCTTCCTAGGTGTATGCGAGTTCACGAACAACCTGACCGCCGATTTTATCGGATTTCTCCGACAAGCTCCGGCGAGCGCCACTTCGCTCATACAATCGTACAGTCGGATTTCCTTCAAGCACCGACGCCAGTTCCATGAAACGGCTTTATCAAATAGATCGCACCAACTTCACCGTATTCACTAAACTCTTTATCACGAGCTTTATCGACAACAGTAAAGCCAACCGCGCCAAAAAGTAGATTTAAAACTTCATTCGATCGAGCAGACTTAGGTGTCAGGTGTTCAGTGGGCCTCCGTCGGGAGACGAAGGCCCATTTGCGTTAGACCTGGGCCATTCCCCCGTCGACTGCGAGATCCACGCCGGTGATATATGAACTTTCATCGGAAGCAAGGAACACGACGACGGCCGCGATTTCCTCGGGCTTGCCTCTGCGGCCGAGCGGAACTTGCGAGGCGAACTGAGCTGCCGCCTGTTCTGCCTGTTCAGCGGTGAGGCCCGCCTTCTCCAAAGCCGGAGTTTCGATTGGGCCAGGACTCATCGAATTCACACGAATCTTGCGATCCTTTAGCTCCATCGTCCAGCCGCGCGCGAAGTTTCGTACAGCCGCCTTGCTCGCGGCGTAGACGGTAAACCCTGGCAGTCCCATCACGTTCGAGACTGAAGAGTTTAGGATGATCGAGCCGCCATCTTTGAAAAGGGGAAGAGCTTTTTACACGGTAAAGAATAATCCCTTCACGTTGACATCGAAGATCTTGTCGAAATGAGACTCGGTCGCCGTTGCAAGCGGCGCGACTGTCCCTCCGCCTGCGTTCGCAAAGAGAATGTCGATGTGACCATGCTTCTCTTTTACGACGGCATAGAGCCGGTCCAGATCTTCCAAGCGCGACACGTCGCCGGCGACCGTCGTAACGTTTCTCCCGATGAGGGCCGCGGCCTCTTTCAGGTCTTTCTCTCGTCGTCCAGTGATCACGACGTGCGCACCTTCTTCCACGAAGCGTTTGGCCGTGGCCAAGCCAATCCCGCTGTTGCCGCCAGTTATGACCACGATTTTTCCCGCCAATTTTTGTCCGTTGTTGCTGCTCATATGTTTTCTCCTTTTATAGTTCTAGTTGTTGATATGGATTCAAAACTCCATTCGATCGAGCAGATCCAGGTGTAACGCGTTCAGCGGGCCTCCGAATTGCTGGAGTCTTCCGCCATCGATCAGGCCGCCAAGGTCCACCGGCATAAAACCGGTTTCCTCAAGGACGCGAGCTAGTTTCCGTTTTGCGTCGGTGTCGTCACCTGAAAGAAATAGAACTGATTTAGGCTTCTTGTTTGAATAGTCCTGAATCCATTCCACCACGAGTGTATTGAGTGCCTTGATCACGCGAGCTCCGGGGGCATAACTTGCAATGACCTCGCTCGCAGTCTTGCCCTTGGTGTCCTCATCTAAAGGGCGATTCGTCGCATCGACGAGAATACGACCGTTCCAGTCAGAAACCTCGGCGAGTGCTTGCTTTGCTTGATGCCAGCGAACACACAAAATCACGATGTCTTGCTTCGCCGCTTCTTTCACGGTGCCCGCTTTGGCATTCGGGCCAATACTGCGAGCAAGCTCGACCAACGAGTCCGGTCCCCTGCTGTTACCGAGAACCACCTCGTGCCCATGCCGGACAAAATGCTTGGCGAATGTCTGTGCTACTTCTCCTGCTCCAATAAATCCGAATTTCATATGCGTTTTTTCCTTTCATTCAACATGTTAGGTACTATAAAAGTATCTATTTAGATCAAAAAAATAGCTAACTGGACCTGCGCCTAATTTTTGAAACCACATCCGCCAGAGTAGTCCGCTTCAGATCATTTTCGACAGCTTTCTGTGTGCCGATCAGAACCTCGCCCATCACTTCCTTGATGTTACAACTCACCATACACCCCTTGCTTTTGGCATAGGTGTGGATTGCAAAAGCACTTGGAGGGTTAACCGCATAGAAGATGTCTAAAAGGGAAATGCTCTTTGGGCTTCTAGCCAGGTCATAGCCGCCGGATTTACCTACGGTGGTTTTGACCAGCTTCGCCTTGGAGAGTTTGACAAGAATGCTTTAGACCGCGTGAGCGAGGCAATCAGTTATAAAGTCATCTATACTCGTGCCCACCATCCCGGACAAGTGAGCGGTTTCTTTACTAATGCTTCTGAGATGTATCTCTTGTGAGGCTAGGCACCTCAAGGAAGTTAACTATATCTTAACTTGATGCAGTTCCCTCCTCGGCAATTACTCTCCCAAAACAAGTCTTTCTGAATTCAAGGCGACTGGTGTGCCCCACTAAAATTGTGAAGAAGTGGTCTGATTGGAGAATGGTGGATTGATCCACAACTAAAGATCAGTACAGGAGCGCAGCCTGTTGCTATCGAAAGTGTTGAACTGCAAAGGGAGTCTACCCCGCCAAGATAAAGGATCATTCGAAAGTAATCCCTGCGCGTTCTACCCATGAAATGCTAGGGGTATCTTGGCGATTTAGTGAGGACACCCCTGCCTCGGAAATCATGGGCGACTCGGGGCGAATATTGTTTCACCTGAAAGTAGGCCGCGTAGAAAAATCCGCGGAAATAGAATACGGACGCGGTAAGTGTTGCTAGAGTAATAGCAACACCAGCCTTCAAATTGATGAGGCCAATAACCTGTTCCGGAACGCCTTATTGTGCCCCCCTTAAATTGTGGCCAGGTAGCATCGTCAGGCGGATGCCCGAAGTTAGTCCTGCGCCAAGTGAAGGGCACCGCGGTTGTGCTCATTTTGTGCTCAACTCCAACTCACTCCAGCTCACTCAGGCCTACTCCAGCCAAAGTCGATTTTTTCGCAACTCTTGGCTAGACTTGGCCTGAATGAGCCTGAGTGGGCTGGAGTAGGGTGGTGAAAGCGC
>VBOM01000126.1 GCA_005877535.1 Nitrospirota bacterium
CAGATCGACCAGACGGACCAAGCAAACAAGGCAAACCAAACAACGGTCTTCTTATGCTGGCGGACTTTTTTAGAATCCGCTAGCGCAAGTTCGGCACTGAGTAGCAGAACTACTACTCGGCCGTGCCGCGCTGGATTCTTCGAAGGACAGCGTGAGAGAAGCATGCGAACCAGACCGCTGCTCCGAGAAGGTACTGATTGTCCACACAAAACTTGTGGCTCTTCCGGACCATAGTGGTCACTGAGTCACACAACTTACTCGGAGGATTGAACTTGCTGAACGATACCTAAATCATAAGAAGAAGCCACTAGGCCTGCCCGGACCGATTCCATGCGACTGCTGGTTCCCTGTACAATTGCGCTCGCCTGATAGCGGACAAAGGTTAGTCCAACCAACCACTCCGGCACCTGTCGGGAACTTGCACGCGCCGCACGATATCCCGATTGAATGAGGTCCCGTCAATAGAAATGCCGGGAACTCAGTTCCCACTCAGCCGCACCTCCCACAGTTTCGTATAGACCGACCCGGTCGGCTTCAATTCACTCTTCATCAGCACGACCGACTCCACAGCCAGCGAGCCCAATGAAAGCGGCAAATCCAGCACTCCGATCCGTGCCAATGCGACCCCAACGTGACGTTCCCCCACCTTAATTCGCGCCAAGGTCAGATGAGGACTAAACGGTCTCGTCTCACGGAGAAAACTGAGACCTTCACAAGCCTGTTCGATCGCGCCATGGATTTCCGCTATTCGCGTCGCCTCTCCTCCCCTCTCCCAATTCTCCGACGGCCCGACCCACAGCACGCGCGGACTTTGGGGGCGGGGAAAGGCCCCCAACCGTTCAAGAGGCACGTTCACAGGTATCTGACTTCCGACCGTCTGTTCGACCGCAACCAACATCGGATCGATGACTTGTTCATCCATGTCGCCAAGGAACTTGATCGTTAGATGGATTGAGGCCGGCTTCGTCCAAGAGATGCGTGTGTCTCGCTTCATCTCCGGCTCAATTCTACGCTTCAAATTCTGTTGGACAGTGGCAAGCTCGGCCTGCAGCTCTTGCGACAGTTCGACGGCAAGGAACGCCCGGATCACTTCAAGCCCGCATTATTCATGACGGTTCGTCGCGAAATCGCGGAGCCGCGTCGCGAGACCGGCGCGCGGAGCCTGGAGGACCTGAGGCGTACTCGTGCAGTACGTTGAGGGTCCGAGGGGCGAGCCCGCCGGCCGAAGGCTCGTCGTAGCAGCGGATCGGCGATTGCAGCAGAAGTGTTCATGAACAATGCGGGCTAGGCCTTATCGAGCAACCAGCGGCGAAGGAGATCCAAGGCTGCTTGCGATGACCGTTGTTTAATGACATGCCGGTCGCCGTGAAACCGGAATTCCCTTGTGATCGGTTGACCGGTTCCATCATCCAACCCGATATAGACCAGTCCGACCGGCTTGGTCTCGGTCCCGCCTCCTGGCCCGGCAATGCCGGTGACGCTGAGTCCCACCGACACATTGGCGCGCTCACGAATACCGCAGGCCATCGCCGCTGCAACCTCCTTGCTCACCGCGCCCTGTTGGGCAATCAGTTCCGCCGGCACACCCAGCATCTCCGTCTTCGCCCGATCGCTGTAGCAGACAGCGCCACGATCCACATAAGCAGACGAACCAGCCACCTCTGTGAGCCGATGGCCGATCAACCCGCCGGTGCAGGACTCTGCTACCGCCAGCATGAGCCCCCGTTTGGCAAGTTCCCGCCCGACGACTGCTTCCATCGTGTCATGCCCTTCGGCGAAGAGCCAATCACTGAGTCGTGAGCGGACATCGTTCGCCAGCTTCTGCAGCAGATCACGATTCTGCTCCGGGGCAGATTGGCTCCCCTTCGTCGTCAGCGAGACCTGCACGCCCATAGGCGATGCGAGCAGACCAAGGTCGACCGGCACTCCTTTCGGAATGAGCCCTTTTAGTTTGGCATCGACGTCCGCCTCAGCCAGGCCGAACGTATGAAACAGCTGACGAACGATCGGCGTTCGCGGAAGCCGGCCTGACGAATCACTTGCTGCACGCAGCAATGGCAAAACTTCCTGCCGCATCATCTCTTCCATTTCCCTCGGCACGCCTGGTAACGAGATGATCACCGCCTTTTTCCATGTCAGGCAAAATCCCGGTGCAGAGCCAACCGGATTCTTCAGGACGGTGGCACCGGACGGAATCATGGCCTGGCGCAACTGTGCTGTGTTTGGTGTGCGGCCCCATTGCGCGAGTCGGGCCGTCATACCCTCCAACGCTTCTTTGCGACGACCGAGCCGGTGTCCGGTCGCATAGGCCACCGCCTCTCTCGTGCAATCGTCCACGGTGGGGCCGAGTCCTCCGGTCATGACGATCACTTGAGATCGCTTCACTGCTGTATGAATAGCCGTAACGATATCCTGCCGCTCATCACCGACGACCGATTTGAATCGAACTGCGATCCCGAGCTTGCCGAGTTCGTCGGCGAGGAAGAGAGAGTTGGAATCGGACCTTCCACCGATCAGAAGTTCGGTACCGATGCCGATGGTTTCTGCGGTGAATGGCGGGGTTGTGGATGCGTTGGACATGGATAGCAGCGAGCAGTCCCGGCTAGTCAATCTCGCCAAAATTTATGGAGAAGCTCGACTCTCCTCCAGTCGCCGGATACACAGTAATCGTCGTCTTGGCCTTAGGATCGAAATCGGCATAGTTGAACGACGCCACGACCTTCGCCTTGAACCGAGGACTCTTCGGCCAAACGACGCTCCGGTTGGCTTGTGCATCGAATCGCACCATCACAGGCTTGATCTGCTTCCCATCCTGCTCGAGCACCATGTAACTATCTACCGCAAAGTTCGGCGTGTTGCCTAAGATGACGGTGTTGATGAGCATCGTCGTGCTTTCCAGCACCTGGTTCACATCGGCATTACTAGGCTGTAATCCCCGCAAGGCCATATGCGTCGCCATGACCGATAGGGCTCCTATTTTTGTGATCAAAAATCCCATGGGTTGGACCTCGTCTTTCACTCCGAACCGCACATAGAAACTATCCGGAGCCATCCCCCTCTGCGCCGCCTCTTTCCCCTGATCAAGTGCGCTCTGAATTTGCGCCGCGGTAGGGTGCACTTCGATGGCATGGGCCGACACACGAAGAAAACAACTCAGGGCAACAACGCCCAGGCACAGTACCATGCTCCTGAACCGATGGACCTGTGCAACCCACATGGACATGCCAGTACCAGATCACTCTTCTCCTGTCAACGAATTAGCCAGCCCTTCTTCCAGGTTGACAACAGGAAAGCTGAAGTGATAAAAAACTGCGCCGCTATTGAGCCGAAATTATTCACGAACGTCGTCTAGAGACGTTCGAAACCGAAGCCCGTTTGGGCTTTCGGCAAGTGAGGCCGACGTAGGTGCACTTCCGGTCCGTCGCACCAGGTGATAGGATCGGGCGACGTAGCAGGCTTGAATGAATAGTCCTGGTTAGTGTGCCTGTTCAGGACCTTTTCAGAAGTTACACGGAGGAGTTTCGATGGCGACCCCTGAACAAACCCCAGCGCCCCAACCGCCTAGACGCCAATATGTGAACTTCGCCTTCTATAAAGTCGACCCTGCCTGGCGGCGCCTCCCCGAGAGTGAACGCACCAAAGGCAAGCAGGAATTCCTGCGTGCGGTCGAGGACTATGCCGGCAAGGTCCTCGTGGTTGCCTACTCCTCGATCGGAATCAGGGGCGATTGCGACATCATGCTGTGGCGGATCAGCTACGAGCTGGAACTATTCCAGGACATGACCACGAAGATGTTGGCCTCGGGGTTGGGACAGTACCTGACCACTCCCTACTCTTATCTCTCGATCACCAAACGCTCGGTCTACGTGGATCATCACACCCATGAAAATCAAGAAAGCAAGCGGCTGACTGTCGTTCCAGGGAAGGCCAAGTACATTTTCGTCTACCCGTTCCTGAAGACCCGCGAATGGTTCCTGCTCACAAAGGCGGCGCGGCAAGGCATGATGGACGAACACATCGAAGTCGGCCATCGCTTCCCCTCAGTGAAGCTGAACACGACCTATTCATTCGGGTTGGATGACCAGGAGTGGGTAGTAGCATTTGAAAGCGATAAACCGGAAGACTTCCTGGATCTCGTGATGGCACTCCGCGAAACCGAAGGCTCACGCTACACGCTGCGCGATACGCCGATTTTCACCTGCATTCGCAAGAGCCTCAAGGAAACGCTCGACACGCTCGGCGGCTGAGCCCAAACCGAAAAGAAGTATTGAACACGGCCTTCGGTCTCACGATCGAAGGCCATTCTTTTTAGCCAGCACGCTTCATGACAGCCCCTTGCAACATTGTGCCAACAAGCCTGCGGAGAGTGCGTGCGGCTGTTCTCTCCGCCGTGCTTCCCGGTCTTGGTCAATTGACTCAAGGCCGTCGCCATCAGGCGTTGACCTACTTTGCCATCACCCTGCTCCTCATCGCGCTGAGCCTCGGTCTTGGCCGAATCTCCGACCGTGCCGCCGAGGTCTTCTTCTTCATGCTCTTCACACTACCGTGGTGGGCCATCCAGAGCTACGACGCGTATCTTGGACCAAGCGACTCCTCAGCCGACCTCCCGCGCACCTGGCGGGCGATCTGGGCGCGGGCTCACGACATTCGATTCTTTGGTGCACTCTTTTTGCTGAGCGCCATCAACGACTCGTTCATCATCCTGATGAACCCCGAGTATCTCCTCCCCTTCTTCTGTACCAAACCAGAGGGGCTCCTCGGTTTCCTGGTGAAAGCCTTGTCGCCGGTTCTGCATACGGTGGTGGGCTATGGATTTCTCCAGCTTCGCCGTTGGTCACTGTTCGTCTATCTCTTGTATGCAACCTACGGCATGACCAACGCCGTGGTCAACCTGACGTGTTTTGGCCCAGGTCGAGTGCGTAACACCCTGCTAATCACCCTGGGGGGCT